>NZ_LUUM01000222.1:0-1368 GCF_001644125.1 Methylosinus sp. R-45379 | reverse complement strand
CCCGCGCGCGCCGCCGATAGTCACGCGACCGCGCATCGATCGTCTATGAATGAGCACGGCGCGTGCCACCCAATTTTCGGCCGGTGATTACGGTTTTCCGCATTATATCGGGGGACGGCGATTGCATTCGCAGCAGTCGAGGCGCGGCGCTGCTGCGCATGCAACAATGCGATTGCGATAGGCCGCGATCTGCCGAGTCCCGATCCGGCGCCTCAATTGCGATGCGCTTACTTCCGAGGCTCGTAGAGAGGACCTTTCGAATGACACGATCGAACCGCCCACGGCATATCGTCGACATGCGCGCGCGACCATCATTCCTTCATTCCTTCTTCGGAGGGGAGCCTGGATCGGCCGACTTCGAAACCGTGCGCTGGATGAACCGCCGCCTGGGCTCCGAGGATATCGACCATTTCACGCGAGCGCCCGACCTTCCTTCGCTTCGTCAGGAGCTCGATGCGGCGGAGATCGACATCGCTGTCATGGTAGGACGCAGCACGCCGAGCGTGCGGATTTCAAATGATGTGCTGGCGACGCTGTCTCGCTCGTCGGAAGGGCGCCTGCGCGGCGTCGGCTCGGTCGACCCGCAACTCTTCACCGGCAGAGGCGCGGCCGACGAGGCGGAGCGCTGCTTGAAGGAGCTTAAGCTCGCAGGCGTCAATGTCGATCCCGCTTTTTTGGGGGAGCCGATCTCTCACGACGATGCTACGTTGTTTCCCGTCTACGAAGTCTGCGCGGACATCGGCGCGCCGGTCTTCATGATGTCCGGTCCGACGACGCCGGACCTACGGCTCAACGATCCGCTCGCCGTCGATCGCATCGCAAGGGCCTTTCCGACCCTTCCCATCATCTGTTGCCACGCTTTCTACCCGCATATCGACGAGATGATCGGCGTCGCCTTTCGTAACGAGAATGTCTTCGTGTCGCCGGACATGTATCTCTTCGCGCCGGGCGGCCGGCGCTACGCGGATGCCGCGAGCGGATGTCTCGCGGATCAAGTCCTGTTCGGCTCGTCCTATCCGTTTCGCCCTCTCGGTCAGAGCGTCGCCGATTTCCTGCGCCTCGACCTAGACGACGAAGTGATCGAGAAAGTCGCGTGGCGCAACGCCGCGCGCCTGCTGCGCCTCGATCTGGCATGAGCTGTTGCGATTACCGCAGAGTCGGATCGAAATTGCTTCGAATGCAACAGCCGAAGGACAAAAAGATCGGGGATTCGGGGGCCAGCGATTGGCCCATCTCTTGCGGCCACCAATTGCAAAAATCTCTCCTATGGCCGCGCTCGAAAAGGCGAACAGGATCGGATCATGGAAATCTTGTGGTACATTCCGACGCATGGCGACTCGCGCTATCTCGGCGCGGAGGAAGGCGCGC
>NZ_LUUM01000221.1:0-1060 GCF_001644125.1 Methylosinus sp. R-45379 | reverse complement strand
TCCCGGATGCGCAGCGCCAACCCGGCGACTCGTTCCTGCCGCGCAAGGGCGACGAGCTGACGCTCGCCAGCGGCGCGAAGCGCATCGTGGTAGCGGCATGGGAAGCGCCCCGAATTCAGGGCGAATTGATCCGCATCGAAATGACGGTGAAGTGAAGGGGCGACAATGCGCATTTCCGTCGACAAATCAGACCCCGGCTATCGCCCGGACGCTCGCCTGTTCACCGCCTATCTGAACGGCGAAAAGCTCGAGCATTGCCTCACGGCCGATGATGAAGCCGGCGAGGCCGTCATCAATTACAAAGACGAATCCGGAAACTTCGCGCATGACGGCGTGACGTTGTTGCGCCGCACCCTTTTCGGGCAGATCGAAATCCGTAAGCGGGATTAGCCGATGCGCCTTTCCGCCGACCCTTTCGACCCCGGCTATCGCGCCGACCACGCCGATTACGATCTCTTCCTCGACGGCGTGAAGCTCGACGATCCGGCGCTCGTCTACACGGTCGACGATGCGGCCGGCGTCGTCATCTCCTATCCCGCCGGCGCGAATCTCTGGCGCACGGCGAATAAGGCCGATGGCCGCGCAAATCTCACCTTCCGCAATGGCCTCGTCGAAATCGTGAAGCGCGCATGATCCCGTCCGAAGTCGTGACCTTCTTTCGCTCGACCATCGAAGCGACTTGGCCGCATACGCCGGTGAGCTGGCCGAACGAACAGCCATTCGATCCCGCGGGCGGAGCCTACCTCGCTCTCACCTTCCCCATGTTCTACGAGACGCTGGCGAGCTTCGGCTCCCCCGGCTCGAGCTATCTCGCCGGCGAAGGCGCCGCGCATATCGAGCTGCTCACTCCGCTCGGCGCCGGGCTCGATGATGCGAGCGCGCCATGGCAGACGCGGCTCATGACGCTCGTCGCGCTGTTGCGGCCAAAGACTTTCGCCAATGGCCTCGGCAATACATTCGACGTCGCCTCCTTTCATGAGAGCGTCGAGGATTCCTATTTCGTGCGGAGCCTCGCCATTCCCTACGAATTCCAGAGATTCGGCTGAACCGCGCCTTGCGC
>NZ_LUUM01000220.1:0-1240 GCF_001644125.1 Methylosinus sp. R-45379 | reverse complement strand
GGCGCCTCGGCGACACCGGCGCCGAGAGGATCCGCCGCCACCAGCGCAACCGCGATCGGTTCGAGCTGACGCTCACCAGTGCTACGGGGCTATAAAAATCCACTTGCTCGTTCGCTCGGAAGCGCCGTGTCGGATCGACATTGGACTTTCTCGCACCATCATATAACCTATCCCTAATTAGGAACCAATTTAGAGGCGAGCATGACCCGCACTGCAGCCGATCTCACGCCGCGCGAAGTCGCGGAACTCGCCGGTGTACCCAAACGGGCCATCGAAAAGGCGATCGAGGAAAAAGTCCTTCTGGTTCATACCGGAAAAATTCCCGCCCTGCGCTCCGGCAAGGCGGTGGGCACGCGCCGCTTCCTCGGCGTGGAGAGCGTCGCCTACGCCACGTTGGTCCGTCGACTGACCGGTGACGTCACGCTGACGATCGCAGGCAAGCGCAAATTGATAAAGGCTCTCAAAAGCCACGAGCTATCGCGTCTGAAGACCGCGCACGTCGAAATCGCTCCATCTGTAACGGCCGATATCGGGGAACTCGCCGGTGAGGCGCTCGAGCGCACCGATCGGTATCTGAGAGCGCGCGAGACTTGGATCGACAGTGTTTCTGGCATCAAAGGAGGACTGCCTGTAATTAGAGGCACGCGCCTCACGGTGCATTCCATTGAGGCTCGCCTCGAACACGGCGACAGCATGGACGACATCGCCGCCGAAAATCCGGATCTGCCACGCGAAGCCCTCGAAGCGGCGCTCCTGTTCGCCAGATCGCATCCGCTCTCCGGCCGGCCCCAAAGCGTCTCGCGACGGCCGGCGGCGTGATCGAATGCGATTGTTCATCGACGAGTGTTTGTCGCCGAGTTTTGCCGTCGAACTCGCCCATCTAGGGCATGATGCAATTCACCCGCTTCACGTCGGCCGACGCGGTCAGCTCGACCACACGGTAAAGGATCTCTGCATCGCGGAGGACCGTGTCATCGTCACCGAAAACATCGGCGATTTTCGCGCCCTACTCGGCCGCGAACCGATCCATCCGGGACTGATCGCCCTGCCCCAGACAAGTCGCGCGCGCGGATGGGCTCTGATCGAAGCATCCCTCGTTTTCCTCGAAGCGCGCGGCGGCGATCCGATGGACGCGATGATCAATCACTGTCTCGACTTCGACGCCAATGGTCGACCCGCGCTCCGCGCCCTATTCGCCTCGGGATGACCGTCGGGGTCAGCCGAGTGGAATTGGCGAGAC
>NZ_LUUM01000219.1:0-2585 GCF_001644125.1 Methylosinus sp. R-45379 | reverse complement strand
TCGCGAGCGGCTTGCTCCCGAACTGCTACACCACCAAAGGGGGGCCGACCGCCGAATATGTTGGCATCACCGAGGCCAATCTGTCCCTGCTGAAACAAGGGCGGGTCAAAGCTGTGCGCTTTGAAACGCTCGCCCGGATCTGCGAGTTTCTCGGTTGCGCGCCAGGCGACATACTCATTGCCGAATCAGCTTCGCCGCCCTGATATTTGCTGGAAGTGAACCGTCCGGCTGTTCGCAGTCTATCGGTGGAAAGCCCAAGCGCCGAACGCTGGAGAAGATCGCAATCTCCAACGCGACCAGTATGATCGAACTCCAAAAACCCACATGGGCAGGATCGTGGCCGGTGCCGCGCAACAGAAATCCCAGCACCAGAAAAGGCGTGTTCCACATAAGAATGCCAAGGGCCGTTGCCGCGACAAAGGGGGCGGCTTGAAGTCTGAGGACACCGGCGGGCAGCGCCAAGTAAATCCGCGCCACTGGAACGATCTGGCCGATCAGGGTGACCCGGAAGTGGTTATGCCAGTAGGCATCGGCGAGGCGTTGATAAACCTGTGGTTTGAGAAAGATATATTTGCCAAAGCGGGCCACGACCATCTCGATGCGCGGCCCGCCGATCGAGCGGCCGATTCCGTACCAGATCATGGAACCCGTGAGTGAGCCGGCGGCAGTTGCCAGGATCATCACGACAAGAGCCTTGACGTCAGCAACGGTCATGCCGAGCAGCATCAGCATCACGTAGGACGGCACCACCGGTGCAAGTTTCTCGGTCAGCGCGATAAGGACAGTTCCCAGCAGGCCGAGGCTGAGGAATTGCGCCAGGAGAGGGGAAGCGTCCATCGGCATCATCCTTGTCCCGGCCATCGCCGAGTTATGCGATATACGGGTGCTGGCGGCACATTACGAAACGTCTTGCCGACATGGGTGGCCTCCAGGTCCAGTTCGGCGAGTACCGCATCCGGGACAGAGCAGCGCTCTCCGTAGGTAAAGAAGTAAAAGGCCCCATCCTGGCGCAAATAGCGGAAGGCTCCTTTGACGATCGCCGCGATCTTCTCTTGCGGCATGTTCAGAAAACCAAGCCCGCAGACCACAGCGCCGACCGGAGCATCCCGATAGAGTTCGTGCCGGTCGAGCAAGGCGGCGTCCATCCAGAGCACCCGTGCTTCGGGAAACCGCCTCTGGAGCAGTCGGGCGAAGTCGGAACCGTATTCGATCAGCGTCAAATCCTGCTGTCGCACACCGCGTGCGAGTAACGCCTGGGTGAAAACGCCGGTGCCGGGACCGAGCTCGAGGACAGGTCCGGTTACCGCTGAGATGTCCTTTGTAATCAGCGAGGCCAGCGCTTGCCCGGAGGGTAGAACTGCGGCAACGCTTCGCGGGCTGCGCATCCATTCGCGCAAGAATGGAATTGCGGCGGCAAACGGCATACAGGAACTAGGTTTGGGGGCGGATGACAGGGCTGGTGAAGCCTGGGAGGACTTTGAATTCATTATGGATATCTCTGTGTGAGCGCAGCCAATCGGCCCTTTCCTGAAGTGCCGTTTCGGAAAATGTCTCACGGTTCGCTGTCGGCAGTGTGTCGCGGAACATTCGTGATAAAATTTCGCGAAACCGGCTTCTGGGTGGTTTTCTGCAAGGCTACCGCCATGTTGGCGCTTTAAAAGACACCTGTATTTTCCATGCAGACTTGGAAGAGTGAAACGGCGACATGCGAGTGTTATTGGTCGAAGACGAGCCCGAGATGGCTTCTGCGCTGCGTGCCGCGCTGACCCGCCATGACATGATTGTGGATCATGCGCCAACCCTCTTTGAAGCTGAGGTAATTGTGGGAGCGTGCTCTTACGACGCCATGGTGCTGGACCGCCGATTACCCGATGGGGACGGCCTTTCCCTGATTCCGAAATTGCGGGCGCAAGGCAATTTCGTGCCGGTCCTCGTTCTCACGGCCCGCGGCGATCTCTCCGACCGCGTGACGGGACTCGACCAAGGGGCGGACGACTATCTGGCAAAGCCCTTCGCCTTCGACGAGTTCATGGCGCGTTTGCGCGCGCTGCTGCGCCGACCCGCCAATGTGCAATCAACCAGCATTCGTGCCGGTCGCCTGTCTTTCGACTTCATGAACCGCGAAGCCAGCATCGAAGACAAGGTGTTGGATCTCACACGGCGGGAAATCCTCGTACTGGAAGCGCTGCTGCGCCGCCTGGGGCGCATGGTGCCGCGCGCTTTGCTGATGGAGGCGGTCTTTGCATTGGATAACGAGGTGCAGCCCAATGCACTCGACACCCAGGTATCTCGGTTGCGGCGAAAGCTGGCCGATGGCGGCGTCATCATCAACGGCGTTCGCGGTGTCGGCTATTTACTACGCGAGGCGCCATGAGGCTGCGGTATCCCCGATCGCTCCAATGGCGTCTCGTCGTTTATCTCGCGGTCACGCAGGCGGCCATGCTGGCTTTGCTTGGTGTGCTCATCCTAACGGTCATCGGCCTGATGTGGCGCAGTGGCGCCTTGGGCAACGAATACGAAGGCAGCACGATCGATGTCTTGACCGAAGCTGTCGAGCGTGCGCCCCAAGGTGAACTGATGTTGAC
>NZ_LUUM01000218.1:0-1183 GCF_001644125.1 Methylosinus sp. R-45379 | reverse complement strand
AGAGGATGATTTCGGACCTCGGCAGAAATGGCCCCACCGGTATCCAGAAAGTCATCCACAAGCCAAATCTAATCCTCAAGAGTCGTGGTGCTATCCGCTTTCTGCCCTCGGCCATTATAGGGAGTGGCTACAGAGCACTTATATCGACGGCGGAAAATTTGCGAGCTACCTTAAGCGCAAAGTCTCGCAAGGGCAGTTGCCGCCATCGTTCGCGCAGCTGGCTATTTCGGCGCTTTCGGCGCCACAGATCGGCCCTTCGTAGGGGGCTTGAGGGGCGCTTCAGTGCGCGGCTTATGCCGCGCGACCTTCTTTAGCGCTTCGTCGAAATGCGCGGGGTCTTCGTCGCAGCCGAGTGACTTTGCCGTTGCTGCGAAACTTTCACGTTGACTCTCAGTCGATTTCTGCGGTCTTTTTACAGCCATGACAAAGCTCTTTCTGTTCGCCGATGAAGCGGGTGACTTCACATTTAACCGCAATCAAAATGTGAGCATATTCTATATCATATGCACTGTCACAATGCGTGATTGCGGGATTGGCCATTCGCTTTTGAAGCTGCGGCGCGACCTCGCATGGGATAAGGTCGAGATAGGTGATTACTTCCATGCATCAACTGACAGACAAGCAGTAAGAGATCACGTATTCAATGTTATATCCGCTTGCGACTTTGATATTCACGCAACAATTATGGAAAAGCCGAAGGCTCAGCCACAAGTTCGCGCGACAGAACAAACTTTTTACAAATACGGGTGGCATTACCACTTCCGCTATTCGTCAAAAAAATATGTCAAAAGCCTAAGAGAGTTGCATCTTACAATAGCTTCAATAGGAACAAAAAAGAAAAAGATTGATTTTGAGGACGCTGTAAGAGATGTGGTTCGCCAGAAAGATTTAAAAAATAGTTGGCATTTGTCTTTTTGGCCATGCCAAAGCGACCCATGCTTATGGGTTGCTGACTATTGCACATGGGCAATACAGAGGAAATACGAATCTTCAGGGAGGGACTTACGCTCATACAATCTAATTGCGGATAAAATAGTTTATGAGTATGATTTATGGGAGCATGGAAATATTTATTATTAGGTATTTGCGCGGCCGCACTCCCGACTATTCCTTACGAAAGCGCCCCATGGGCTCTTATCATCGGGTGCCAACCGCGCACTAAGCATGTAGCGGACATCGCCGC
>NZ_LUUM01000217.1:0-1455 GCF_001644125.1 Methylosinus sp. R-45379 | reverse complement strand
GCTGCAACACAACAGTGCCCGGAATTGCATAAACGGCCAGGGTTTGTCCCCCGCCAGTGCTGGAGTTCACGAGAATTTCTGTTGTTGTATAGACGCCTGGTTTAATGAACAATGGAAGGCCACCGCTTCGAGCTTGGTCAAATGCCGCTTGAACATTGGCCACGGTGGACCATCCGGCGCCCGGAGACGATGCCGCATTCTGAAGGATGACCGCAGTGTCGGACGTTTTCGTATAGAGAGTCACAGCTCAAATCTCCAAGGCAACCAGATGAAATTACTTATAAATCGCGCAGCGACAATCCATTTAACTGCACCTAAATGCGCGATTACGACTTCCTCCTTGACGGTATAGCCGTGACGTAGCTTAAGGGGGAATCATTGATATTTCAAGTCTCCTCAGCGTATCGTAATCGAAGACGAGGTCGTCGATACGCTGTCTCGGCTAGGATTCGCCGAAGGCGTTTTGGCGGTTCGCGTAATCCAACTCCGCATAGGCCGTTCGAAGTAGCGGTAGGAAAGCAAGGACACTACGATCGTAATCCCGAAACTTGCAAAGGCGAAGGCGAAGGTCCACGGCGTCTCGATTAGATGCAGACGCCGCGCCGCTACCAGAAGCGGCACGCTCACAAGAACGTGCGACATATAGAGCGCGTAAGAACTCTCCCCGAGAACGAGGAGAACCCGGTTCTTCATTACAGAGGGGACCTTGCCTGCATCAGCAAGAGCAGCAAAAGCGATGAGCGAGCAGAAGACCGGCAGGACCAATTCACGCCGAACGTCGAGTGACAGCACGACCAACGCAGTCGCAGCCAGCGCATGGACAGTCCACCAGGATGGCGTGCCGCGTAACCGGCCATTGCATATCGCCTCCGCGGTCGCGGCGCCGGCAAAGAAGCTGGGGAGGGCGCGCAACATTCCAAACTGATACGTCAAGTCCATCCAATCCTGCGCGCCGAATGCATTGTGAACCGCAATCATGGCGGCAACCATCAGCAGGGTGCAAAACATGCTAAACGAGAGACTGACACGGCGAACGATAGCGAAGACGGCGGGCGCTAGCAGGTAGACAAACCACTCTGCGCTAATCGACCACGAGGGCACATTAAAACTCGGATGGTCGAGGAACCCCCAGGCTTGCACGAGGAGCAGATTTGCCGGCAGGCCGGAAAGCGCCAATATCTCCGGGTGATTGGGCTGAACGTGCAGGAGATGCGCGATGGCGATAAGCAACAGATAGCAAGCCAAAATCAGGACGTGCAACGGATAGATGCGCGCCCACCGGGCCCGTAGAAACTCCCCGTATTCCCGAGCAGATCCAAGACGGCTCCGATAACCCTGCACCATGACGAAGCCGCTGAGCATGAAAAAGAAATCGACCATGCAACTGAGATTTGTGACCATGGTAAACCGCGTCGCCAACCCCAACTGAAAGTCAATATTGTAATGAAATAGGAC
>NZ_LUUM01000216.1:0-1829 GCF_001644125.1 Methylosinus sp. R-45379 | reverse complement strand
GTCTCGCGCATCGGCGCCGAAGTGGCTCGCCGGTCGGAGTCCGCGTGAAATTTGGGCGCTGCTCGAGAAAGAGCTCATCGAGATTCGGTTTTTCCAGGCCACGGATTCGAACGTCCTCGGCCGCTACTGCAAATACATGTCCGAATGGATCACCTTGACCGAGGTCCTCGAAAAGAACGGCGCGACCTATACGACGTCCTCTCCGCATGTGGAGGATATGGTGCGCGTCCGCCCCGATTCCGCATGCGGAAGGCGCTCGAGACCGATCTTCGCGATCTAGAGAAAGAACTCGGACTCACGCCCTCGGCGCGCTTCTCCATCACGGCGCGTCTGCTCGCGCAGAAAGCGCCTACAGCGCCGCAGGCCAATCTGCCGCTCGACGACGAGTCGCGTTCCTCCGCGATTGCGGCAAAGGAGGAATGGGAGTCTCTCCTCGGCGGAGGTCGGGCGCATTGAGCTGGTCTTTCGCAGTCCCCGATTGGCGCGAGCGCCTGTCCGAGCGCCGCTCGCTCGTCCCCGAGCTCCCGCTCTGGCGCGACCAGGCGGACAAAGCCGTCGCCGCGTTCAACCGGCTGCGCCTCGCTGATGTCCCCAAGAACCCGGCCATGGAAACGGCCTGCGGGGATTGGTTCCGCGATATCGTCGCCGCGGTTCTCGGCTCTGTAGACCCGCAGACTGGCGCGCGAATGGTTCCCGAGCTTTTCGCGCTCATCGGCAAGAAGAACTCCAAGACGACCAATGGCGCAGTGCTCATGCTCACCGCGCTCATTCTAAACGAGCGCCCCCAGGCGGAACTACTGCTCATCGCGCCGACGAAGCTCATCGCCGAGCTTGCCTTTAATCAGGCGACGGGCGCGATCGCGCTCGATTCCTATCTGATGAGCCGCTGTCACGTCCAAGACCACATCAAGAAAATCACTGACGGCAAGACAGGCGCGGCGTTGCAGATCAAAGCCTTCGATCCGAACGTCCTCACCGGCTGCAAGCCGGTCGCGGCGCTCTTCGACGAGTTGCACCTCATCGGCTCGGCGCCGGAGGCCGATCGCGTTATCCGCCAAGTCCGCAGTGGCATGATCTCGCAGCCTGAGGCATTCCTCGCCTTCGTCACCACGCAGAGCGAGCGCGAGCCTTCCGGCGTCTTTCTGCGCGAGCTCAAACGCGCCCGCGACGTTCGCGACGGCAAGCGCGCCGACGCTTTGCTAGCGGTCCTCTACGAGTTCCCGGAGGAGATCGCCAAGGCGAAGAAGGACGCGGATGGCCGTTACGCTTGGGAAAACCCCGTCCTCTGGCCCATGGTGACGCCAAATCTCAACCGCAGCATCGCGCTGCCGCGCATGGTCTCGCTCTATGAGACCGCCAAGCTCGACGGCGATTCGGAGCTTCTCGGCTGGGCCTCGCAGCATCTCAATATCGAGATCGGCCTGCAGAACCGCGTCGGCGCATGGAACGGCGCCCAATATTGGGCGCAGAACGTCGAGCCGGGGCTTACGCTCGAAACGCTGCTCGAGCGCTGCGAGGTCGTCACCATCGGCATAGACGCCGGCGGCTCGGACGATCTTTTCGGCCTCTATGTCGTCGGGCGCTTGCCGACCGAGGAATCGGACGGTGAGGAGATGGCGGACCGCCGCTGGCTCGGATGGGGTCACAGCTGGTGCAATCAAAAGGCGCTCGATGAGCGCAAGAAGGAATCGCCCCGCTATCTCGACTTCGAGAAAGCCGGCGATCTCACCATTGTTCCGCCCGGCGGCGATCTCCTGCGCAGCGTCGCCGATATGGTTCGCCGCATAGATCGAACCGGCAAGCTCGCCGCCATCGGCCTCGATCGCCTC
>NZ_LUUM01000215.1:0-1949 GCF_001644125.1 Methylosinus sp. R-45379 | reverse complement strand
TTTCTCCTTCTCGGCATGCGGCTAATTCAGCACGGTCTGTCCGGCAGAGGGGCCGACGCGATTGGCGATAGATTGTCGCCAATCGCCGACAGTCGTCGTTGGCGTGATGCCGTTCGCGGCCATCGCTTGAGGCGATAGGCGAACAATTGCCTCGAGGTTGTCGCCATTCCTTGCATTGGCCAGGTCTACGGAGTTCGATGGTCCGAACTGGTAATAGCCTCTCACATCGGTGAAGGTGGGATTGTCGACGCCGTTCTCTTGTAGATATGTGGCGCCATTATACTCGTATTGCGCCGCGCCCCAGGCCTGATTGGCGGGATCGTTTTTGCCGGCGAGGCTGGTGTCGATCCCGGCGTTCGGATTGTCCGCCGCCGCTTGATTGATCGTCTCCGTATAAGTCGCATTGGTCATTTGAAAAGCGCCCGAGACTGTCCCCGCTCCCTGGATGTTCCTGCAGTTAGATTCCATCACACATGTGGCTGCGAGCGAAGCGCAGCTTACGCCGATCGTCGTCGCGGCGTTGCACGCCTGGCCGCCCCACGACTGAGCGTTCATCGTTTGCAGGGGATCACAGCCGCTGCATGCCGTGTAGTCGATATTGCCGCCGCCGCCGGAATTATTCCCTCCCCCCGAGCCAACATCGGTCGAGCCGGTCGGATAGGAGAAGTTCGGCGCGCCTTTTTCCTGATAGGTCGGATGCACGGTTTGCGGGAGACCTCTCTCGGTAACGGGAACAGGATCGGCGGCGAAGGCGGGGAAGGCGAACGCCAGCAAGAGAACGGTTGCGAGCCTGGACATATTTCGATGGCGTATATCGCCGCGATGGGTTGGACGAAATATGACTGTGGACATGGGATCCTCGTGGTGGAAGACGTCCCGAGCCGAACATGGAGGTGCGCGTATCTCTATCGAAACTTCCCGATCACGCGACGGTCTTGCAATGCGCAGGGAAAACGCGCGAAACTCTCGGAGAACTCCCAGCGTGACGATCGTGGCGCTGCGCGATTGCGGTGGGGACCAGCGCGCCCCGCGTTGTCAGTCAATAGGCCCAGGATCGAGCGAGCGCGCTGGCCGAGCGCCGAACTGTTCGCCATTCTCGAAGAAGGACGCTCATGACCGACACGACAGAGCGCCAAGCAGCCGCAGACCAACCGCGGCGCTCGATCGACAGGGAGGCGCAAAAGCGCTCCCATGCCGAAGTTCGCGCGCTGCTCGATGAGTTGATCGACGCCTTCCCCGACTGCTTCAAGCCGCATGGCGCGAAAGACCAGCCGCCGCTCGTCATCGGGGTGGAAGCGGACATCCTCCTCCGACGGCCTCACATCGCTCCCGACCGGTTGAGCCGGGCTCTGCAGGTCTACACGACAGGCCCGGAGTATTACCGCAGCCTGATCGCCGGATTGCCGCGCGTCGATCTCGATGGCGTCGTGCGAACGGTCGTCACGTCCGACGAAATCCAGCAGGCCGAGAAGCTTCTCGCCGAGTTCGAGAGCAAAGCGCGGTCGCGTAAAGTGGCGGCGAGCGAAGGTCATGCCGTGCTCGCCGCGCTCGTGGTGAGTTTTCCCGCCTGCTTCAAACCGCGTGACGCCCGCGGTCGACCGGCTGTCGCGATCGGCATTCACGCCGAGATCCTCGAGCGCCGTCCGGATCTCGACCTGGCGAGGGTGCGTAAAGCTCTATGGCTCTATGTGACCTCCCTCGATTATTTGCGCGGGATGACAGCCGGGGCGCCACGCGTCAATCTGGAGGGTATGGTGACGCAGACGGTCACCGAAAGCGAAGCAACCAACGCCAAGCACCGTCTCGCCTTTCTCCGCGATCGGATGAAGGCTGCGCGAGTGGCGGCACAGGAAAAGGCGCGGCGCGAGAACGGCGCTCCCCGCGTCGACGCCTCTACGCCGTCGAAACCCACGGTCGCCGGCCCCCTCTAATCCGACCGAAGTCGGCGT
>NZ_LUUM01000214.1:0-2530 GCF_001644125.1 Methylosinus sp. R-45379 | reverse complement strand
ATTTCACGATGCTGATTCATACGCTGTCCAATTTAGTTAGGTTGTAACTCGACAGTCGTGACCATATGCCAACAACAGAAAGCGCGCAATGCTTTTGTAGTCAATGGGTTAGATGTTATAAAACCTAGCATTTACTGTCGGCAATCCTGACATTTCGTCTAATCGATGTTGTGATATTCAACAATGCCGAATCCAATACCTCAAAAGCACCTTCGAAAATAAATCAAATGTTCACTGTTTGTTCTCGTCCAAATGGTTAAATAACTGTTGACAACACTAAGCACAACCGCTACTATTCGCGGCTGTGAGGACATTATGCCCCATTATGGAGCGTGTCCGAAATCACAATAACATTTCCTGACACCATGTCAAGCGGGCGAAAAATGGAAAGGAGGTAAGAAGCATGGATAAGCTAAAGGAGGTAATTTGCGATCTCACGAACTCATCGATCAATATCGACGATCGGCCTTGGACGATCGAACAGCTCAGAGAGTGGCTCGGTATCAGTAGATCGCACGCCTATAACTTGAACAGATCGGGCGGCTTGCCCAAGTGCTGCCGGGTCGGAAGACGGATTGTCTACACGAAGCAGGCAATCGAGGAATGGCTTGCTCAACAGCAAGCTGCGTAAAATCGGAAAGGTAAGTTAGTTCATGAGTGAAAACGAACGCAAAAAGGTTGAGTTGGCGGTCCACAAGCTGGTGCATAATTTGAACTGGACCTACACCTCGACATTGATCGGCAACGCTGCGTCGCGCCTGATCGAGGAAGGCTTTTTCTCTGACGAGACCGGCGACATCACATCGCCGAGCGGCGAGTTTTTTGGAGCGGCGGTTGCTCGCGTCTGGGATGAGGCTCCAGCGACGACAGGCACCACGGCGCGGCAGGCGTCGGAAGCCGATGAGCGCGCGAAGTATGACGGCCTCACGCAGGCGCAATACGACGCGAAGCCCCCCCATGAGCGCCATGCGATCGATGAGAAGGTGCGCGGCAAGCCCGCTGTCGTCGAGTCATGGCGCACGAAGGTCGGCCCGGTCCCGCCGGCACCTGGAGACGACAAGCTCAGCCCGGAAGAGAAGATTGCGCGTGCGAACGAAGTGAACTTCAAGCGCTGGGGGGGCATCAAGTGAGCGACGAAACCAACATCATCAAGAGCAGCGAGTCGCAGCCCGAGCCGGCGCATGATCTCGATTACATGCACCTAGCTGGCCTCGCTCCAGAACGCTGGTTTGGCCTATCGGCCGAGGATCGCGAAAAGTGGATCGCGAAGTTTCACGCGAGCGGGTTGTCGCGCGGATATGCAGAAGCGACGCAGGGTCGTCGCCGCAAATGACAGACAACATCAAGCGCCAGACGGTGCCGACACAGTTCGGCCTGACGGGACCATGGGGCGGCGGCACTCGCCGCCCTGTCGATCCTGGCACAAATCGACAACAGCCGGCGCGCCGCTCGCGCGCTCGCTCCTATCCGAAGTTCGGCGACGAAGGCGAAGCGACCTCGCACGAGGATCGACTCCGCGCGATGATCGGAGGCGATCGATGATGGACACCTTCACGATTCTATCGAGCACGTCGCATGCTGTCACGTCGACAGCTTACACATTCCAGCCTGACTTAGGAGTCGCCGATCCGAATCCGCTGAACGATCCGAAGCCTTGGCTTGTGCGCGTTTTTAGCGATGTGAATATCTGCATTCGCACAGACGGGCAGGCAGCGTCACAGAGCGATTTTCCGATCGCGGCAGGGCGCGAGGGCGAGCTGATCAATTTGCCGTCTGGTGGATTGATTAGCGTGGTCTCGCAGGCAGGCGAAGCGGATGGCACAGTGTTTTTCTCGCGGGTGAAACGTCAATGACAGATACGACACTCACTGTCTTTTCGCGACAGTTCCCGGCCATCACGCAGATGGTCGAGCGCTCCGAAATTTACAAGCTCGACTTTGTGCTTCCTACCGGTATCGGGTCGGCGGCGGCTGTCTTGGTCCGCCGTCGCAACGGATGTGGCTTTTTCATGATGTGGGACCTGTTGACGGCGCGGCTTCACGGCCTCCGATCACGATGCTTCGACGGAACGAAGCCGGACGATCACCCGGCAAATGCCGATTTGCTCGGCGAGCTTGCGCGACGATTGAGCGTCGACGGTGCGACGTTCGATTAGGTCGCCGGCTCTGTCTCGCACAAGCGGAAGGAAACAGGCCGCAACGTGCGGCGCGCAAATTGAAATCAGAAGAAATCAAAACATGTCGAATGATCTAATAAACGCAGAGCAGCCGGCGGACCTCGCCGCCTTTGTGTTGCACCACTTGAAGCCCGTCATCGAAATCGTGGTGCCGGAAACGCTCGGTCGAAATACGAGTCCGAGCAATGCAGCTTATCCTGCCATCGTCCAGGCGAGCGCGTTGCTGATCGTCGGGAAGCTGATCTCTGAGAGCATCCGCGAGGTCGGTCGCGAGACCGTCAAATCACTCGACGAGATCGAGTCGGCGGTGATGGTCACCGTCTAAAAGAAAAGGTGCGCAAGTGACCAGCTCGC
>NZ_LUUM01000213.1:0-1814 GCF_001644125.1 Methylosinus sp. R-45379 | reverse complement strand
CACGCAGCCCGCTCATTGCTCGCTCTCCTCGGTGGACAGGCTGTCGAAGGGACGGCCGGTCATCAGCGGCTTCTCCGGAACGCCCTCCCGGCGGCGACGCGAATGCGCATGGAGCCCGAAGGGCGTCGGCCGGACCAGCGGGTCCGCGCGCGTCGATAGAGCGGGCTTCTCCATGCCGCGGACGACCGGCGCGAGCAGGCGCGCCAACTCGGCGTCGAGCGCAGCCTTCATCGCCTGCGTCATGGCGTCGATCGAGGCCATGATCGGGAGGCCGAAGGTCGCGTCGATTTTCTCACGGGTCAGCGTGATCGCTTTCGAAAATCCCGCCGATCCCAGATAATCGACAACAAAGGCATGCGCCGTCGTGACCCGCGAATAGCCCTGCTGACGCAAATAGGACGCGAGATTCAGCCTCAGCGCCATGAGATCGCGCTCGATCGCGCGGCGCTTTTTCGTCTCGGTGGCGCCGCCGCCACGCTTGATCGAGAGCGCCCAGGCGACTTCGTGCTCTTCATCGATCGCGAGAATGTCGATATCGACATACCTCGCGATCTTGCCGTCGACGAATCGGATCTGCCGCGTCGCCGTCATGGCGTATTCATGCGACTCGGCGAGCTCGAGCGCGCCTTGCGTGACGGGAACGCCGAGATTGCGGAACACGGTGCAACCGGCGCTCTCGAGGCAATCGCCGATCGCGCGTTCGATCAGCGGGCCATGGCGCTTGGCGGCGGATGCATAGGCCGAGACCAGCCGCGACACCTCGGGGCGGAACAGCGGATCGACAGCATGATCCGCCTCGATCGCCGCCTTCACGGCCTCGCGCGCCGCTTTGTTCAGCGAGTCGTCGATTTCGGTCGCGCCCTGGCGGCGCATCGTCATTTGGGTCTTACGCATTCAAAACACTCCTCACGGGAACAACGTCGTCCCATGAGTCGATATTGCCATTCTATGCTCGTATTGCTACTAGATGATAAGACCATGGTTAATGGAGACTGAATGATCACTCCCGCCCAATGCCGAGCGTCGCGCGCCTGGCTGCGCTGGACGCTGGACGATCTCGCCGCGAAATCCCGCGTGTCGAAGGCGACGCTGCACAATTTCGAGCGGGAGACGCGCGTGCCGCACGACCGCACCCTCGCGGATATTCGCCGCGCGCTCGAGGAGGCCGGCGTCGAGTTGGAGTTCGACGGCGCCGCCGGAATCGGGATTCGCGTCGCGCGGCCGGGCCAGCCGATCGCCGGCTAGACTTACGCAGACGCGCCGGCGCCTCCGGCGATTGCTCGGCGCGGGGCGGCCGGCTACTCTGCCGCCGCTTTCGGGGGGAGAGATGCTGACAGGCGAATTACGTGGCAAAATCGATGGCGTCTGGAATGATTTCTGGTCCGGCGGCCTCGCCAATCCGCTCCAGGTCATAGAGCAGATCACCTATCTCATCTTCATCAAGCGCCTCGACGAGATGCAGGAGCTCGAGGAGCGCAAAGCGACGACGCTGAAACGCCCGCTCGAGCGGCGCATCTTCCCGGAGGGCGCGGACGCCCGCGGCGAACGATACGAAAATCTGCGCTGGTCCCATTTCAGGCATTTCGCCGGGCCGGAAATGTACCGCATCGTCGACGAGCATGTGTTTCCCTTCATCCGCTCGCTCAATGGCGACGGCGGCGCCTATGCGCGGCACATGCGCGACGCGCGCTTTCAAATCCCCAGCGCACAGCTTCTCGCCAAGGTCATCGACAAGCTCGACAAGATCGATATGGGCGATCGCGACACCAAGGGCGACGTCTATGAATATATGCTGGCGAAGATCGCCTCCGCCG
>NZ_LUUM01000212.1:0-24329 GCF_001644125.1 Methylosinus sp. R-45379 | reverse complement strand
CCCTCGAGGGGGAGGTAGAGCGCCGAAGGCGATCGGGAGGGGGTGACGCGCCCCGAGTCTTTCGCGTGAACCCCACCCGTCCGGCTTATCGCCGGCCGACCCTCCCCCTGAAGGGGAGGGTGGATGCGCCCCTGTCGCCGCTCAGCCTTCGACCACAGTGAATTCCAGCGGCACGCCATTGGCGAGCGGCGTGGAGCCGCCGGCCTTGGCGTCGGCCAGCCGGTCGAGACGGATCAGCGCCAGACCTTCGCCGCCCACGGCCGAGCCGGTGACGCCGATCTCCACCTCGCCGGCCTTGATCGTCGTGCCCGGCGCCGGGGCCGCGCCCTCGGCGTGGAAAGTGGCGACGCGCTTGCGCACCGGGCCGCGGTGCTTCATGCGCGAGACCACCTCCTGGCCGAGAAAGCAGCCTTTCTTGAAATCGACGCCGGCGAGGCGATCCATATTCGCCTCATGCGGGAAGGCGTCGCCATAGACGAAATCGAGGCCGCCCTCGGGCGCGGCGGCGGCGATGCGCTTGGCGTCATAGGCGTCGCGCGGCGCGGTGGCGAGCGTTCCGGCGATCTCGCGCGTCACGAGGCCGCGCCAGCCGAGGCTTTCCGCGCGGGGATCCGCCGCGAGGGCGATGGCGTCGATCGCCGGCTTTGCGGTCGCCTCCGGGAAGGCGACGCTGGCGTAATCGGCGCTGCGGTCGGTGATCGTCACGGCGGCGCGCAGCTTGTAGAATTTCAGACGGTCGAGCAGCGTCTCCACCATATTGGACGCGCAATCGAGCAGCAGCACGAGCCCTTCCTCGCCGGCGCGGGCGAAGATGAAGAAATCGACGATGATCTTGCCTTGCGGCGTGAGCAGCGCCGCAAAGCGCAGCTCGCCGGCCTCGATGGTCTTCACATTCTGCGTGAGAATGCCGTGCAGATATTTGGCGGCGTCGGGGCCTGCGACCTCGACGACGCCTCGATCCGAGAGAAGTGTGGCGCTGGTCATTGTCCGATGTGCTCCAAATGAGGTCGGCGAACCGACAGGCGCCTCTCGCTAGCGCAGCGCGGGTTCCGGCCCGCGCCAATCTGCGCTAGATCGTCTCGAGAGGGCGACGCCCCGTTCGCGTCGAAACTCCATAGTCCGGGCGACACCTGCAAGCGAGGCGCCAGCCATGCCCAAGACCTTCGACATGATTCTCGCCGGCGGCACGCTCGTCAATCAGGATGGCGTCGCGCCGCGCGATATCGGGCTGCGCGACGGCAAGATCGCCGAGATCGGCGATCTTGCGCAAGCCTCGGCCGGCGAGCGGATCGATTGCGCGGGCCTTCATATCCTGCCCGGCGTCATCGACACGCAGGTGCATTTTCGCGAGCCCGGCCCCACCCATAAGGAAGATTTGGAGACCGGAACGCGCGCCGCCGTCCTCGGCGGAGTCGTGGCGGTTTTCGAAATGCCCAACACCAAGCCGCTGACCACCGGCGCCGCCGAGCTTGCCGACAAGGTGGCGCGCGCCTCGGGCCGCGCGCATTGCGATTTCGCCTTCTGGGTCGGCGGCACGCATGAGAATGCGAAGGATATCCCCGAGCTCGAGCGCCTGCCCGGCGCGGCGGGGATAAAGGTTTTCATGGGCTCGTCCACCGGCTCGCTGCTGGTCGCCGATGACGCCGGCGTCGGCGAGATTCTCTCCAAGACGCGCCGTCGCGCTGCCTTCCACAGCGAGGACGAATATCGCCTGGAGGAGCGCAAGCCCCTGCGCATTCCGGGCGATCCGACCTCGCATCCAGTCTGGCGCGACGAGATCACCGCGCTGCGCTCCACCGAGCGGCTGCTGCGCATCGCGCGCGAAAAGGGCGCGCTGGTGCATGTGCTGCATATATCGACGGCCGAGGAGATCGAGTTTCTCGCACGTCACAAGGATATCGCCAGCGTCGAGGCGACGCCGCATCATCTCACCCTCGATGCGCAAGACTATTTGCGGCTCGGCACTCTGGTGCAGATGAACCCGCCGGTGCGCGACGCGCGCCATCGCGAGGGGATTTGGCGCGGCGTGACGCAGGGGATCGTCGATGTGCTCGGCTCCGACCATGCGCCGCATACGCTCGAGGAGAAGGCCAAGCCCTATCCGGAGAGTCCTTCGGGCATGACCGGCGTGCAGACTCTGGTTCCGACGATGCTGGACCATGTGAACGCCGGCCGGCTGACGCTGCAGCGCTTCGTGGACCTCACCAGCGCCGGGCCGGCGCGGCTGTTCGGCCTCGCCGGCAAAGGCCGCGTCGCCGTGGGCTATGACGCCGATCTGACCGTCGTCGATCTGAAGCGCCGCGAGACCATCCGCAATGACTGGATCGCCTCGCGCTGCGGCTGGACGCCCTATGACGGGGTGGAGGTCACAGGCTGGCCGGTTGGCGCGATCATTCGCGGCGTGCGGGTGATGTGGGAGGGCGAGCTGGTGTCGCCCTCGCGCGGCGCGCCGATACGGTTTCAGCAGGCGTTGTGAGCGTTGATTTGACGGCGGCGAGCGCTTAATCTTACGCCATGAGCGCACTCACCATCGACACTCTCGCGGTTTCTCAGATATTGCGCAAACGCGGCTTCTCCGAGGAGCAAGCGACGGGCGTGGTTGAGGCATTACGCGAAATCGACGGCTCGCAGCTCACGACGAAAAGCGACCTGAAGGAAGCCGTCGCCGATTTGAAGGTTGACATTCTCCGCTGGCTGGTCGTCACGCAGCTCGCGCTCGGCGGCTTCATCTTCGCCGCGATCAAATTCACGCGCTGATTGCGGCGTCGAGCGCAGGCTCCGAGCTATGTATCTTCCCGATCTTTTCCACGAGCAGCATTTCGAGACGATCGCCGCCCTTATCGACGCGCATCCGCTCGGCGCGCTCACGCGGATCGTGAATGGCGTGATCGTCGCCGATCACATTCCGTTTCTCTTCGACGCTGAGGCCAATGTGCTGCGCGCGCATGTCGCGCGCGCCAATCCGCTGTGGCGGGATTTCGATCCCGCCAGCGAGGCGCTGGCGATCTTCACCGGCCTCGACCATTATGTGACGCCTTCCTGGTATGCGACGAAGCGCGAGACCGGAAAGGTCGTGCCGACATGGAATTACGAGGCGGTCCATGTCTATGGCCGCCTGCGCGCGATCGAGGATGCGAATTGGATTCGCGCTTTGCTGCGCGATTTGACGGCGCGTCACGAATCGGCGCGGCCCGCGCCCTGGGCGCTCGAGGATGCGCCGGATGCTTTTATCGATGCGATCATGACAGGGATCGTCGGCATAGAGCTGTCGATCACGCGCATAGAGGCGAAGCGCAAGCTCAGCCAGAATCGCAACGCCGCCGATCGCGCCGGAGTGATCGCCGGGCTCGAGGCGGAGGGCGGCGAGAGCGCCGGGCGAATGGCGAAGGCGCTCGCGGCGCTGGACCGGAAGGCCTGAGGCTTCATCGCCCCCGCAACGCGTCCAGCGTCTTCTTGCCCGCCCTGCCGTCCGCCTTCAGTCCCGCGCGGCTCTGGAAGTCGGCGAGGGCTTCCTTCGTCTTGGTTCCGATCACGCCGTCCGGCTCGCCCACGGCATAGCCCTGGCGGTTGAGCAGCGCCTGCATCTCGCGGCGCTCGGCGCGGGAGAGGCCCGGATCGTCGGTCGGCCAGGGCGCTTGAATGCCCGGGCGCCCGCGCAGCCGATCCGACAGCACGGCGATCGCCAGCGCGTAAGATTCGGCGGCATTATAGGAATAAATAGCGTCGAAGTTGCGCGTCACCAGAAAGGCCGGGCCGTTGCGGCCGGCCGGCAGCAGCAGCGCCGCCTGACCATCGCCGAGCCCGCCGCTGTCGAGCCGCGCGATCCCGCGCGACGCCCAGGCCGACATTGGCTGCCTCGTCGTGCGGCCGGAGGGACCGCCATAGCCCGCGGGAACGCTCACCTCGAAGCCCCAGCGCAGGCCCGGCCGCCAGCCGGCCTTGCGCAGGAAATTCGCCGTGCTGCCGAGCGAATCGGCCGCAGAGCTGGCGATATTGCGCCGACCGTCGCCGTCGAGATCGACCGCCGTGGAGAGGAAGGTGGAGGGCATGAATTGCGTATGGCCGAAGGCGCCGGCCCAGGAGCCGTTGAACTCCTCCGGCGCAATGTCGCCGCTCTGCAAAATCTTCAGCGCGGCGATGAATTCGCCTTTGAAATAGTCGTTGCGGCGCGGCGCCTCGCAGACGAGGGTCGCCAGCGATTGCACCACGCTGCGCTTGCCGAAATTCTTGCCGAAATCCGATTCGACGCCCCAGACTGCGACGACCGTCGCCGGATCGACGCCGTAACGCTGCTCCGCCGCATGCAGGGCGGAGGCGTGGCGCTGCATCATGGCGCGGCCTTCCTCGACGCGCTCCTCATCGACGAGGCCTGCGATATAATCCCAGATCGGCGTCTTGAACTCGGGCTGCTTGTCCATGAAGCTCGGCGCGTCATTGGGCTCGAGCCCATTGGTCGCGCTGTCGATGACGCGCTGCGACACGCCCGCGCCGGCCGCCGCATGGCGCAGGCCGGCGAGGCAGGAGGCGAAATCGGCCCGCGCCGGCGCGGCGCAAAGGAGAAGGGCGAGGACCGCCGGGAGCTTATGCGTGATCTTCATGAGCGGATGCTAGGTACCTATGGTTACTGCTTCGTTGCTGCGATCGTCCGTTTCGGTTCATTTCGGCGCGGAGATCGGCTAATTTGAGGCCCAAGCCCGCGCGGAGACGGGCGGCGACGGCGCCCGGCCCGAAAATGGCGCGACACCAGACAAAAAGAGGAACCCCATGCTTTCGAGATTGCTCGCGCTGACGCTCGCCGTCATGCCGCTCACCATCGACCACGCCGCCGCCATCTGCTGGTTCGGCTGTCCCGATCCGACCGAAGCCAATGCGCGGCAGATTTTCGATAATCTGCTGAAGCAGCGCTTCGACAAGCCCGGAAAAATTCTCTCCTTCAAGCAGACGATGACCGAGCGGCTGGAGATGCATGCGACCGGCGAGAAAGGCTTCGAGCTGTTCTTCAACGCCTCGGCGCAGTTTCCCGAGGGCGCCAATCTCGAATGCAAGCCGGATGACGCCGGCAAGTTTCCCGAGGGCTGCTCGCCGAGCAAGCATTACGTGACCGCGCCGCGCAACAGCGATCCCAAGGGCAAGCAATATGTGGCCCCCGGTGAGACGATCGTCTTCGATGAGGAATATCGCTTCTATGCCGACGGCGACGGCTGGAAGGGTCCCGACGGCGTGGTCTACAAGCAGTAGAAAAAGTGCGGAAATCTCCTTCTCCCACTCGTGGGAGAAGGAGGCCCGGCGAAGCCGGGTCGGATGAGGGTGCGTCCAGAAGGCGCGGAGGACTTCATCGACTCTGATTGCGACGAGATTTCAGGCGTCCTGATGGACCCTCATCCGACCCTTGCTTCGCAAGGGCCACCTTCGCCCGCGCACGGGAGAAGGACCGTCGCGCCGTCAGATTCGGCGGCTCAGGCGATCAGCGCGCGGGCGGCGCCGCGCTCGTCGCCGAGCGCTTCCAGCGCCTTGGCCACTATGGCGCGGGCGTCGAGGCCGGCGCGGGCGAGCATCACGTCCTGCTTGTCATGGTCGATATAGAGATCGGGCAGGATCATCGAGCGGAATTTGAACGTCCCGCGCGCGCCGTCCAGCGCGCCATGCTCCGACAGGACTTGGAACGCCTGCGAGCCGAAGCCGCCGATCGAGCCTTCCTCGATCGTGATGAGGACCTCGTGATTGGCGGCGAGACGCAGCAGCAGATCGCGGTCGATCGGCTTGGCGAAGCGGGCGTCCGCCACCGTTGTCGAAATGCCGCGGCCGGTCAGCTCCTTGGCCGCCGTCAGCGCATCGGCGAGCCGCGTGCCGAGCGAGAGGATCGCCACTTTCGAGCCTTCGCGGATCACGCGGCCGCGGCCGATCTCCAGAACTTCGCCACGCTGGGGCAGCTCGACGCCGACGCCCTCGCCGCGCGGATAGCGGAAAGCGATCGGGCCTTCGTCGAAGGCGGCGGAGGTCGCCACCATATGGACCAGCTCGGCCTCGTCCGAAGGCGACATGATCACCATGCCGGGCAGGCAGGCGAGATAGGCGATGTCGAAAGCGCCCGCGTGAGTGGGGCCGTCGGCGCCGACGAGGCCGGCGCGGTCGATTGCGAAACGCACCGGCAGATGCTGGATCGCGACATCATGCACAAGCTGGTCGTAGCCGCGCTGCAAGAAGGTGGAATAGAGCGCGCAGAAGGGCTTATAGCCCTCGCAGGCGAGGCCGGCGGCGAAGGTCACGGCATGCTGCTCGGCGATGGCCACGTCGAACATTCGGTCCGGGAAGGCCTTCTCGAACAGGTCGAGGCCGGTGCCGGCCGGCATTGCGGCGGTGATGGCGACGATCTTGTCGTCGCGCTCGGCCTCCGCCACCAGGGTCTTGGCGAAGACGCTGGTGTAGGAGGGGGCGTTGGCCTTGGGCTTGTCCTGCGCGCCGGTCAGCACGTCGAAACGATTGACGCCGTGATAGCGGTCCGCCGCGGCCTCGGCCGGGCCATAGCCCTTGCCCTTTTGGGTAACGACATGAACCAGCACCGGGCCGTCGTCCTTGTCGCGCACATTGGTCAGCACAGGCAGGAGATGCTCGAGATTATGTCCGTCGATCGGCCCGACGTAATAGAAGCCGAGCTCCTCGAACATCGTCCCGCCGCCGGTGATGAAGCTGCGGGAGAATTCCTCCGCCTTGCGCGCTTTCTCATAGAGGAAATGCGGCAGATGGCGGGCGAGCTGCTTGGCCGTCTCGCGCAAGGTGCGGAAGGCGCCGCCGGAAACGAGCCGGGCGAGATAGGCCGACATGGCGCCGGTCGGCGGCGCGATCGACATGTCATTGTCGTTGAGAATGACGATGAGGCGGGAGTCGAGCGCGCCGGCGTTGTTCATCGCCTCATAGGCCATGCCCGCCGAAATGGCGCTGTCGCCGATCACCGCGACGACGTGATTGGCGCCGCCGGAGAGATCGCGCGCCACCGCCATGCCGAGGCCGGCCGAGATAGAGGTGGAAGAATGGCCGGCGCCAAAGGCGTCATATTCGCTCTCGGCGCGCTTGGTGAAGCCGGCGAGCCCCTTGCCCTGGCGCAGCGTGCGAATGCGCTCGCGGCGGCCGGTCAGAATCTTGTGCGGATAGGTCTGATGGCCGACGTCCCAGACGATCTTGTCGTTCGGCGTATCGAAGACGTAATGCAGCGCGACGGTCAGCTCGACGACGCCGAGCCCGGCGCCCAAATGCCCACCAGTGACGGAGACCGCGTCGATCGTCTCGCGGCGCAGCTCGTCGGCCAGCTGGCGGAGCTGGCCGGGCTGCAGCTTGCGCAGATCCTGCGGCGTTTCGATCCGGTCGAGAAGGGGGGTCTTCGAAGTCGTCAAAGCGCCTACTCTGGTCTGGACGGGCCGAGGGACTCGACCGCAGGTGATCTCATATAGCGGGTCCGCCACATCCGGCAAATGCCGGACCTCGGCAGTGTCACTCTGGCACGGGAGGAAGCGCGCGCGCAACCACGCAGCAGCACGGTCTCTCTTCCGATCCCTTTGTTCCCCAAATATTTATCTCTCATGTGACAAATTTCCCACAGGCTCGGAGTGGCGGCGACCCGCTTCGGTGGCCTCGCTCTTGAAACGTCCGGCGCAGTCGACGTGATTCGTCTCGCAATGGCGTCGGACCTGGGCGAAACTGACAAGCGACGAGGGGCGAATCATGGCCACCACGCCATTTTGGATCAATAGGACGGCGTTTCTGGGCAGCCTTCCCGGCCCTTCGAGAGCCTCCGAGCAGAGCGCGGCTCGCCGCGAAGGCGTCATGACGAACGGTTCGCTGGAGACGGAGGCGCTCGGAGTCGAGCGGATGAGCGAGCATGTTCGCGATTGGGCCGAGCTCGTGTCGCGCGCCATCGAGCCCAACGGGTTTTTGGAGCCCGGCTTCGCGCTGCCGGCGGCGCGGCATTTTCCGGCGAAATCGCGTCCGGTCTTCGTCACCGTGTGGCGGCAGGCGGGCGCGCAGGGGGGCGCGCGGCGGCTGGTCGCGCTGTTTCCCATCGTCGCGCCCGGCTTCTCGCTCGGCGCGGCGACGGCGCGCGGCTGGCTGCATAAGCAGGCCGCGCTGGCGACCCCGCTGCTCGATCGCGAATGCGCGGAGGAGGCGGCCGCCGCCATTCTCGACTGGTTCGCCGGCAGCCGCTTCGGCGCGGGCGCAGTGCTCATTCCCAAGACGCCGATGAGCGGGCCGGTCTTCGCCGCCTTCACCCGCGCCGCGCGCGCCACCGGGCGCGACTGGCGCGTGCTCGATCGGCATGAGCGCGCCGCTCTGCTCGCCGGCGGCGATCCGGAGGAGGTGTGGACGCGCACCTCCTCGCGCAAGGCGCTGAGCGAGATGCGCCGCCGCCGCCGTCGGCTGGAGGAGGCCGGCGAGCTGAAGCGCGTCATCTATTCGACGCCGGCCGACATTCCCCGCGCAACGGAGGATTTTCTCGCGCTCGAGGCCAGCGGCTGGAAGGCCGAGCGCGGCGCGCTGCTCGGCCATCCCTCGCTCGCCACTTTCGTGCGCAGCGCGACCCGTCTGCTGGCGCGCGAGGGCAAGATTCGCATTCACAGCCTCGAGCTCGCCGGCAAGCCGATCGCCATGGGCGTCGTCATCGAGAGCGGCGCGCGCTCCTATTTCTGGAAGATCGCCTATGACGAGAGCCTGCGCGCCCAGGCGCCCGGCGTGCAGCTCGTCTACGCCATCACGGAGACGCAATCGGAGCGCGCCGATATGGCGATCACCGATTCTTGCGCCATCCCTGGCCATTATATGATCGAGCGCTGCTGGCCCGATCGTCTCGTCGTCTGCGATCTGATGGTGCAGGCGAAGACCGACGGCGTCACGCAATTCGCCGAGGCGCACGCCAAGGAAGTCTGGCGGCGGCGTCTGCGCGAGGCGGCGAAGACGCTCTATCACCGCGTGCTGAACCGCAAGCGGTGAGCGGCCGCGCGCCGTGTCTCACGGCGTGATCGCGTCTTTCGTCTCGCTCGCCTCTTGCTTGCAGATCGCCTTCAGCGCCGCCCAATTCTCGGCGTCGAGCAGCGGCGGCCCGCGCTCGCCTTTGTCGGCGGCGGCGAGCGCCGCGAGGCGATCGGCGGTCAGCGGATGATCGTGCAGCAGGCCGAAGGCGCCATTCTCCGAGCCGGAGATGCGCGTCAGCAGATTGCCGAGCGGCTTGGCCGGGCGGCCGAGCCGCGCCATCAGATCGGCGGCGAAGGAGTCGGCCTGCGCCTCCGCCTCGCGCGAATGGGCGGCGCCGATCAGCGCCTTGCTGGCGAAGACCAGCGCGCCGGCGCCGGTCATATCGCCGAACAGCAGGCCGATGAGATAGGAGGTTCCGCCCGTGGTGATGAGCTTGCGCATGGAGTCGCGATGTTTGAGATGGCCGATCTCATGGGCGACGACGCCGGCGACCTCGTCCGGCGTCTCCGCGCGGGTCAGCAATCCCGAGAACACATAGATCTTGCCGCCGGGCAAAGCGAGCGCATTGGGAATGGCGGATCGCAGCACTTCTATGCGCGCTGGCTCCTCCAGCGCGGCGGCCGATTGCAGCCGCTCGGACAATCGCGTGAGCGCCCCGGCGCCTTTCGCGCCGCCGCAGGGCTCGGCGGAAAAGATGCTGCGCAATTGCGCCTCCGCCGCCTCGCCGATCCGCCGCTCGAAGGAATAAGGCACGAGCGGCGCGATGCGATCGGCCGCGAATGGAATGCCGAACCAGATCAGCGCGACGAAGCTCGTCGTCGCGGCCAGCGACCAATAGACGATCGCGCGATTTGCGCCGGGGCGCGTCTTGCCGCTGAGAAAGGGGCAGCGCGCGATGATCTCATCGTGGAGGCGCGGATCGTGCAATTCCAGCCGCGCCAGCTCGCCCGCCGCCGTCTCGCGCCGCAGGGCGAAGATCGGCGAGTCGATGCGGCGAATATCGTCATAGGGCCAGGACGCGAGCGTCGCGCCATTCTGGACGATCTCCAACGTCGCGCCGAAGCGCAGCGCGACGCGCCGCTTGCGGCTGCTCCAGCCGTCGAAGAATATGACGGCCTCGTCGTCCAGGGCTTCCGGCTGCGGCTCCGCGCTCATGTCAGAAGCCGACGATGTCGAGACTATCGGCGAAACCCTCGCCGATCGCGCTCGGCGCGACGCTGGCGCGCGTCGCGACATCCTCGGCGGCCTCGAGGCCGTGAACGCGCACGGAGCTCGCCACGATCTTCCAGACGCGCTGCGTGAGAAAGATGCGCGAGGCGACGCCGGTCGCGAGAAAGGTCGCGACATAGACGCCGATCCAGGCGGTCATTGTCCCAATGGGAATATGCGGCGCCGCTCCCGGGGCGACGGCGCCCTGAAAGCCGGTGATCCTGGCCGCCACGATCGCGAGAACGATTGCGACGAGGGTCACGCCGACGACGATGGCGAACAGAGCGTAGTAATTCGTCAGCAGCTTTGTCGTCTCGAGCTTGCTCTCGAGGCGAATTCCGCCGAGGCGCAGCCCGCCGAGCCACCAACGCCATTGCGCGCCTTTGAAGGCGGCGTAGAGCGACGGATACAGGAGAAAGGCGACGATGACGCCGAGGGTGACGAGCAGCCCCGTCGCATTGGAATTGTTCACCATGGTGCGGCCGCTTCCATCGCCCGCGGACACGCCGGCGTGCTGGGACGAGCGGGCGAGGAGGTAGAGGAGAATCGGATAGGCCAGCGAGACCGTCCAGATCCACCAGCCGCGCTTGAAGAAATCGCCGCCGCGGCCGACGAAGTCGCCCTCCAGCGCGCCATAATAGGTGTGGCGCATCTTATAGCGCTCGAGCGCCGCCTCTGCCCAGGGCAGGGCGAGGCCGAGCGTGAGCGCGATCAGTAGTCCCCAGCCGATGGCGCGGAACATATAGGCGAGGCCGGAGCCACCCATGCCGAAACGCAGGCCGCGCCAGCCGCTGCGGTTGAGCCGATAGCGCCGCGCGCGATAGATGGCGAACTGGCCGAAGGCTACGAAGAACAGGCCCAGCGGCAGCGAGGCGAAAGCCTTTTGCCGCTCCGCCTCGAAGCCGACGACGATATAGGCGATATAGACGGGCGCGAGAATGGCGAGCGCGAAGAAGAAGCCGAACAAAAGCTCGCGCGCCGTGCCGACATATTCCAGCGCATCGCCGCCGATGACCGTGCTCGACCAGAGATAGCGGCGCATATTTGTGGCGAGCCAGAAGCGATAGAAGCCCGCCGTCACCAGCTCCAGCAGCGCGCCGCGCGTGACCAGGCGGCGAAATGCGCCATTGTCGCCGGTAAAGAGGACCGGGACCGGCGCCGCCTCAGTAGGAGAGCGTGCGGCGACGTGATCGTCCGCGAAGGAAATGTCGCTCATGACGCGATCCGCCTTTCGCAATGTTTTCGTTATGTAACCGCCCTACAGTATAAGCTGGATGAGGCGACGGCAAGCTTCGATCGGGGCCGATGCGCGTTATATTCGCATGTCGGCGATATTCCCATGTTGGGATGAGGAGAGGAGCGGCCGATGGCGGAGCATTGGTTTATTTCGGGCGCCAATAGGGGCATTGGCCATGGGCTGGCGACGCTGCTCGCCGCCCGCGGCGACGATGTCGACGCTTCCGTGCGCAGCGACGAGGCGCGCGAGCGGCTGCAGCATGATGTGGCGCGTCATCGCGCGCGCTTTGCGATCCAAGTCTTCGACCAGCGTGACGAGGCGGGGATTCGCGCCGCCGCGCGCGAGTTGGCGGAGCCGCTCGATGTGCTCGTCTGCAACGCCGGCGCCTATGGGCCGCAGACGCAATCGACATTGGACATGGATTTTCCTGGCGCGCTCGATCTCTTCGACATCAACACGCTGGGGCCGCTGCGGCTCGTTCAGGCCTTTCTGCCGCTGATGCTGAGCGCCGACAATCCGCGCATCGCGCTGATGTCGAGCGGGCTCGGCTCCATGGCGATGGAGGGCTCCACCAACATCGCCTATCGCGCCGCCAAAGCGGCGCTGAACAAGATCGCCCAAGGTCTCGCCCATGATCTGAAGCGCGAGAAGGTCACGGTCGTCGCGCTCAGTCCCGGCTGGGTGCGCACCGATATGGGCGGGAAGAACGCCGATCTCTCCGTCGAGGAGAGCGCGGGCGGAATCATAAGGACGCTCGATGCGCTGACCAGTGCGGATACGGGCCGCTTCCTCGATTATCGCGGCCTCGACGTTCCTTGGTAGCTGTCAATGCAGCGGGCGTGAGACGACATCGGCTCCGGCGGAGGCGGTGTCGCTCATCTGCTCGCCGAGACGCTGCAGCTGATCGCCGAGATTTTCGCGGGTGCGCGGATCGATGACGGCGAAGGGCGTCGAGACCGCGACGCTCGCCGCCGTCCCCACGGTCGAGGCTGCGCCGGTCGCCACCTGGCCCAGGCGCTCGCCCACGCCATTCTGATTGTCGGCGAGCGTCTGGCCCTCCGCCAGCCGCGCGCCGATGGAGCGCACGATCTCCGGCGATTGCGCGAATGTGCCATGGCCGAGCGGGTCGGCGGATTTCACTGTCGAGAGATCGACGACCTTGAAGCGCCGCTCCTCCAGAGCGTCCTTGAACGGCTCGCGCTCGGGATCGATGCCGCCGAGCCGCACCTTGTCGCCCCACACGCGGCGGGAAGCGGCCAGCGCCTCATCCTCGCGCGAGACGAAGAGCGTGAAGATGGCGCGACGCTCGTCGATCTCGGCGATCTGCCGCGAGAACACGTCGTAATCGACGTCGGGCGCGGCCAGCATCACATTTTTGATCTTGGATGGGAGGCCGCGGTCGCGGATCGCCATTTGGCGCAGCGCTTCCAGCGTCACCCAATTGCCCATGGAATGCGCCAGTATCGAGATCTCGCCGACGGACGGGTCCTTGGCGAGCATATGCAGCACATGCTCCAGCGCGTCGCGCGAATAGCTCGCGCTCTCATGGTCATAGCCATAGTCGAGCAGCTTGCCGCGCGAGGGCCAGGTGAACAGCACCGGCAGCGCGCTCGTGCCGGAATCATGGACGATCTGCGCGAGGCGATAGACCGCCTCGGCGAAGAGCGTGTTGAAGCCGTGGACGAAGACCAGAGCTTGACGCTTGGGCGTCTTGACGATGCGCGCGTCGAAGCGGCGCGCCGCCTCCTGCTGGCCGAGCAGATCGGCGCGGAGGGTGACGAATTCGCGGGAGGGGTCGCCCGGCAAAGAGTCGGGCCATTGCACCTCGCCGATCTGGCGCGCGCCGTCCGGCGGAATGGAGATGGCGATATCGGCGAAGGCGAGGCCTTTGCCACGCTCGCCGGTGAAGAGATCTCCCGGCTCTGCGCCGCGATCGCTGCGCGTGGTGGCGACCAGCAATTCGACGCGGCTCGTCCCCGCCGTTTGCGGCTGCGGGGTCAGCACGCCATGGGGGCGCCCGCCGCAGCCGCCCGTCGCGAGGGCGAGGCAGAGGGCGAACGACGGAAGACGAACGCGTTTCGAAAAGCGGCTCATTCGGCAAAGCTCCCGATCCCACCCGGGAATAAACCGCCGGCCGAGGCGAGTCACGCGCTTCCATTCCCCATTCGAGGAGCGGCGGCGACGATCGATCGGGAAAGATCGGACATCGAAAGGTGTTGGTAACCGTTGTGTAGCGAGATTACGTGCAAATTTTCAAACTCATAGCGAAGTGTGCGATCCATGGCGGACAGCTCGGCCGGGAAACTTCCTTGCGCCTATCTCCTCGCGGCGACTCTCGCCGCTTGCTTCACACCCCTCGTCCTCGGCTGGGCCGGCGGCGATCCGCTGCTCTGCTGGGCCGCGGCGGCGCTCGCCGCTTTCGCGGCGGCGAGCGCGATCGAGCGCCGCCTCTCGGCGCAGATCGCAGGCTTGGAGAAAATCGCCGCGGGTGATCGCTACGCGCCTTTTCCGCCCGCGAGCGGACGTTCGGCGGCGCGGCTCCGCGGCGTCGCGGAGGAGCTGCGTCGCGCTTTGATCGCCGCCGACGCTTTCGCCGTCGCCGAGCGCAGCCGCGCGGCGGAGCAGTCGATTCGCGAGGCCGGCCGAGCCTTCTTCCTGCGGCGGCTGAGCCAAATCGCGGAGGCGACGGAAGATGCGCTCACCGTCGCCGACGCCGGCGTGCGGTCGGCGGCGGGCGACTGCGCCGCCTGCAATGGCGATATGCTCCGCCGCCGTCTCTCCGATGCGGCCGTCGCCGCCGCCACTGCGGCGGAAGATGTCGACGGACTGGCGCTGGCGGCGCGGGACGCCATCATCGGCCTCGTCGCGCGCTCCTCGCTCCAGGTGACGGCGGCGCGCCGGGCGGCCGATCGCAGCGCCGCCGATCTCACGCGCGCGGAAGAAATCGTGCGCGGTCTCGCCGCCGCCGCCGGCCGCATCGGCGCGGTGAGCAAGCTCATCCAGTCGATCGCCGGCCAGACCTCGCTGCTCGCGCTCAATGCGACCATAGAGGCGGCGCGCGCCGGCGAGAGCGGGCGCGGCTTCGCCGTGGTGGCGAGCGAGGTGAAAACGCTCGCCAATCAAACCTCGCGCGCGGCCGCCGAAATCGAGATGCAGATCGACTCCATACGTTTCGCGGTGGAGGAGACGGTCGGCGCTATCGCCGAAGTGTCGACGAGCGTCGAGGCGGTCGCCGGCGTCAATCGTGACCTCGCCGACACTCTGAGCCGGGAGGCGGCCGATCTCGAAGGCATAGGAGCGCGCGCGTCCCTCGTCGCCCGCGGCGTTGGCGAGCCGCTGCCGGATGTCGGCGGCGCCGTCGCGCAGGCGCATTCCGCCGGCCGCTCGGCGCTCGCCGCCGCCGAGACGCTGCTCGACAGCTCGAAGAGCCTCGTTTGCGCTGTCGATCGCTATTTCGCCGATCTCGACAATGGCGCGATCCGCATCGGAATATTGCATTCGCTCTCCGGCACGATGACGAGCAGCGAGCGGCCGCTGCAGGAGCTGCTGACGATGCTGGTCGAGCGCTGCAATGCGCAGGGCGGCCTCCTCGGACGCCCGCTCGAGGCGGTGATCCTCGATCCGCGCTCCGATCCCGCCCTCTACGCCGAGCAGGCGCGCCTTCTCTTGGAGGAGCGCGGCGTCGCGGCGATCTTCGGCTGCTGGACCTCCGCCTCGCGCAAAGCCGTGCTTCCGGTGGTCGAAAAGGCCAAGGGCCTGCTCTTCTATCCGAGCCAATATGAGGGCGAGGAGCGTTCGCCCAATATCGTCTACTCTGGCGGCACGCCGAGCCAGACGGCGATCCCCGCCGTGGACTTTCTGAAAGGCCTCGGCGCGCGGCGCTTTCTGCTCATCGGCAATGACGACGTCTATCCGCGCGTCACCAACGTCATTCTGCGCGCCTATCTCGCCGCGCATGGCGCGGATGCGTCCGATATCGCCGAAATCTATGCGCCGTCCGGCCTCGAGGATTGGCGCGCCATCGCCAGAGACGCGCGTCGCTTCGCCGCCCGGTCCGGCGCGGCGATCGTCTCGACGGTGAGCGGCGACGCCAATCTGCGCTTTTTCGGCGCGCTCGGCGATGTCGCCTTCGCGCCGACCTTGTCGCTGTCGATCGGCGAGGCGGAGCTGCCGGCGCTCGCTCATTGCGATATCGACGGGCTCTATGTCGCCTGGAATTACCTCCAGGCGATCGACCGCCCGGAGAATCACCGCTTCGTCGAGCAATGGCGGCGCTATAAGAACGCGCCCGACGCCACGACCAATGACGCGATGGAGGCGAGCTATCTCGGCTTCGAGCTATGGCGCGCGGCGGTCGCCGCTGCGGGCTCCGTCGATGTCGCGGCGGTGCGCCGCGCGCTGCCGCTGCATGCGCTCCGCGCGCCGAGCGGCTTCTCCCTGAGGCTGGACGCCGAGACGCAGCATCTGCACAAGCCGGCTTTCATCGGCCGGGTCGCGCGCGGAGGCATCGCTCCGGTCTTCGTCGGGGACGGGCTGATCGCGCCGCAGCCCTGGAGCCCTTGGCTCACCAAGAACCGCGCCGGAAAGGCGCGCGCCGCGTGACCGCGCGAGATCGCGCGCCGCCGAAAACGAAACGAGCCCGAAGGCTCGCGGTGCGAGGCCGTAGCCTCGGACCGCGAGCCTTCGGGCTCGCTCTAAGAAGCCCTCGAGGAAAGATCAGGGCGTGGCGGCCGTCTTCAGCTTGGAGAGGGCGCGGATTTTCACGCGCACGCTCGCCGGCTTGGCGGCGGCCTTGACCATCTCGCCCGTGGCGGGATTGCGCACCAGAGTGCCGGCCTTGCGCGCCGGAACCTTGCGCAGCGACACTTTCAGCAGGCCGGGCAGGGTGAACTCGCCGACGCCGCGCGGATGCACGGAGCCGAGGAACACCTCCTCGAGCGTGGCGTAGACCGCAGCGGCGGTCTTGCGCGGAAGCTCGTTCTGCTCGGCGAGCAGATTGATCAGAGCGGACTTGGTCAGGCTCTCCTTCACAGGACGAACCGCAGCGGCTTCGGGCTTCTTGGCCTTCTTGGCCACCGCCGCAGGCTTCTCGCTCTTCGCCTTGGCCATCGCAAATCTCCCTCGAACCGAAAAGAGACGCGTCGCATCGGACGCGCCATGTGAGGATTCGTTTGCTAACGCTTCGAGAAGTGATTCGCAATCGGCGCGATGCTCGATTTTTGCAATGCCGGCTGCGCAAAATCACTCGTCGAACACGCCCTCCAGCGCATAATGCGTCACCGTCTTGCGGTTGGCGATGAGCTCGTCGATCGTCGGCTCGCCCTTCAAAGCGCGGGAAATCGCCAGCTTCGTCGCCTCGTAATTGGTGCGATAGAGATCGCGCCGATCGAGATTGGGATCGGTGGCGCAACGCGGATCGAGCCAGATCATGATGATCATGACCAGATCATTCACCTGATCTTTCGGAATGATTCCTTCCGAAACCGCATCGACGATGGCGTCGCCGGTCGCCGCCTGCACGACGCCGCCGAGCAGCTCGACGTAATCATTGGAGCGCACCGTCATCTTGGTCGTCATCATGGTGGCGGGGCGCACCTGCTGATTGAGATCGCGAATGACGAACATGCGCGGATGGCCCGCGACCTGTCCCGTCATGGAGGCGAAAGCCGTCCCCACCGGGCCTTTCACGCTGCCGATCATGACTTCCGGCATGGCGTCGGTATATTGCCCGTCCGCCGCCAGAACCGTCGCTTCGCCCGTGGCCAGCCAGATCTCGCTCATATGGTTTTTCCTTCTCTTTCGTCGGAGGCGGTCGAATAGCACCGGCCGTCCGCCGCAGGAAGGGGCGCGCGTCGACGCCTTTAATTCTATCTTCTAAATGTGATTATCGCGCGCTAGACTGCGGCTCTGTTTCGAGAGAGGCCGCAATGAAGAGTTTCGCCCCGTCACTTCTCCTCGCCGGCGCTGTCGCCGGCCTCGCCTTCGCCGGTCACGTCTTTGCGCAATCGGAGGCGGCGCGCCGCCTCGTCGGTCCCGCCGCCTTCAGCGATTGGCGACAGGACGCGCCGGGAAGCTGGCGCAAGATCACCGTGCAGGATTTGCCCGCGCCGCTGGCCAGCGAGCCGACCGCCGCGCGCTCGCAGGTGGTCGCGCGGCCGGACGGCGCCGCGCCCAAGACCCTCGCGGGCTTTTCGGCGGAGATATTCGCCTCCGGCCTCCAAGGCCCGCGCGTCATTCGCCATGCGCCCAATGGCGATATTTTCGTCACCGAGAGCGTCGGCGGCCGGCTCCGCGTCTTTCGCCTCCAGGATGGAAAAATCGCGCCGGCCTCGTCCCATGTCTTCGCCTCGGAACTCGAGCGTCCCTATGGGATAGCCTTCTATCCGCCGGGGCCGGAGCCGCGCTTCGTCTATGTCGGCACGCCGACGAAAGTGCTGCGCTTCCCTTATAAGAACGGCGATCTCGCCGCCTCCGGCCCCGCCGAGACGATCGCGACCCTGCCCGGCGCCGATGGCGGCCATTGGACGCGCGATCTCGTCTTCTCGCGCGACGGCAAGACGCTCTATGTGTCCGTCGGCTCCAAGACCAATGTCGCCGAAGGCCATCCGCGCCCTTCCGCGCAGGAGGTCGTACAGCTCGAGGCGGCGCATGGGCAGGGCGCGAGCGCCGGCGCCGAATTCGAGCGCGCGACAGTGCTCGCCATAGACCCGGAAGGTAAGAGCCGGCGCAATGTCGCCAATGGGCTGCGCAATTGCTCCGGCCTGCAATTGCGGCCGGGGACCGACGATCTGTGGTGCGTCGTCAATGAGCGCGACATGCTCGGCGACGATCTGCCGCCCGATTACGCCACGCGCGTGAAGGAGGGCGCCTTCTACGGCTGGCCCTGGCATTACATCGGCGCGCATGAGGACCCCCGCCACGCCGGCGAGCGTCCCGATCTCGCGAGCAAGATCACCGTTCCCGATGTGCTGTTCCAGCCGCATTCGGCGCCGCTCGGCATCGCCTTCTACGACGGCGGCCAGTTCCCGGCGGAGTATAAGGGCGACGCTTTCGTCGCCCTGCACGGCTCCTGGAACCGCGCCAAGCGCACCGGCTACAAGATCGTGCGCCTCTCTTTCAAGGATGGCGTCCCGACCGGCGAGTATCAGGATTTTCTCACCGGCTTCGTCGTGGACGACACGCGCGTCTGGGGCCGCCCCGTCGATGTCGCCGTGGCGCGCGACGGCTCGCTGCTGGTGAGCGAGGACGGCAATGGGACGATCTGGCGCGTGTCCTATAGCGGCGCGGCCGCGCCTGTGCAGACCTCGGGAAATTGAGCCCCGAGAAGGCCGCGCTCGTTTCGACGCGTTGTCAGTGCTGGGCGCGTTCCTTGTGCTGGGGCTGGGCGCGCGCCCGCGCTTCCGCGGGCATGCTGGTCCGATCGATGTAACCGGGCTGGTATTCGCCGCACCAATCCTCCGCAGTCACGAGGGGCCATGCCGTGTCCATGGTTCCCTCATGGCCGCGCATGGGCAGTGGGGCGTTGCGGCGGCATTGGTTGTCCGGCTGGCGCCAAAAACGACAATCTCCGCAGTGCATAAGCGCGTCTCCTGTGCAGAATTCGTCGCCCGAGCCATTCAATCTGCGGACCTTCAAAAGGTTCCAAACGAGCGGCGTGTCCCGATGACGCGTCCCGCCGCCGAGAGAGGGCGGCGCGCGACCCTCGCGGCTGGACGCGGCGGGCGCCTTTGGCCTATTTCATGGGAAAAATGCCGGGTGACGATCTCGTCCCCAGGCTTTTCCTGGAAACGCCGAGGCTCGCGCTATGTCCCTCCCACTCGTCACGCCGGGCCGCAAGCTCGGCTCCATCGCCCTTTGGACCGCAATCGTCGCGCTCGGCGTTTTCTCGCTCTTCACTCTGGCGATGGCGCGGGGCGAGACCGTCAACGCAATGTGGCTGGTGGCGGCGGCGATCTGCGTCTATCTCGTCGCATATCGCTTCTATTCGCTGTTCATCGCGGAGCGCGCGCTCGGCCTCGATCCGCAGCGCAAGACGCCGGCGCATCGCCACAATGACGGGCTCGATTATGTGCCGACCGACAAATATGTGCTGTTCGGCCATCATTTCGCGGCCATAGCCGGGGCGGGGCCGCTGGTCGGCCCGGTGCTGGCGGCGCAAATGGGCTATCTGCCCGGCACGCTCTGGCTGCTCACCGGCGTCGTCTTCGCCGGCGCGGTGCAGGATTTCGTGGTGCTGTTCATCTCGACGCGGCGCGACGGGCGCTCGCTCGGAGATCTCATCAAGACGGAGCTCGGCCCGGCCGCCGGAATCGTCGCCATGGTCGGCATTCTCACCATCATGGTCATATTGCTCGCCGTGCTGGCGCTCATCGTCGTCAAGGCGCTGGCGGACAGCCCCTGGGGCTTCTTCACGGTCTTCGCCACTCTGCCCATCGCCGTGCTGATGGGCGTCTATGGCCGCTATTTGCGTCCCGGCCGTATTTTCGAAATGTCGGTGATCGGCTTCGTGCTGCTCATCGGCTCCATTGCGCTCGGCCGCACTGTCGCCGAGACGCCGGCGCTCGCCGCGCTCTTCACCTTCAAAGGCGAGGCGCTCGCCTTCATGCTCATCGGCTATGGTTTCGTCGCCTCTGTGCTGCCGGTGTGGTTCCTGCTCGCGCCGCGCGACTATCTCTCCACCTTTCTGAAGATCGGCACCATCGCCTCGCTCGCGCTCGGCATTTTCTATGTGGCGCCCGAGCTGAAAATGCCGGCGGTCAGCCGCTTCATCGACGGAACCGGCCCGGTCTTCGCGGGCAGCGTCTTTCCCTTCCTGTTCATCACCCTCGCCTGCGGCGCCATCTCCGGCTTTCACGCGCTGGTCTCGTCCGGCACCACGCCCAAGATGATCGGCGACGAGGCGCAGATCCGCTTCATCGGCTATGGCGCGATGCTGATGGAGTCTTTTGTGGCCATAATGGCGCTGGTCGCCGCCACCGTGCTCGATCCGGGCGTCTATTTCGCCATGAACAGCGCGCCCGCTGTCATCGGCTCCACGGTCGACACGGCGGCGCAGACCATCTCGTCCTGGGGCTTCGTCATCACGCCGGAGGCGCTGAGCCATGCGGCGGCCGAGGTCGGCGAGAAGACGGTGCTCTCGCGCGCGGGCGGCGCGCCGACGCTCGCCGTCGGCATGGCGAAAATCCTGTCGGGGGCGATCGGCGGCTCCTCGATGACCGCCTTCTGGTATCATTTCGCCATTCTGTTCGAGGCGCTGTTCATCCTCACCACTGTGGACGCCGGCACGCGGGTCGCGCGCTTCATGATTCAGGATCTCGTCGGAACCTTCTGGCCGCGCTTCAAGCATACGCGCGCCTGGATTCCCAATTTCGGCGCAACGGGGCTCGCCGTCGCCGGCTGGGGCTGGTTCCTCTATCAGGGCGTCATCGATCCTCTCGGCGGCATCAACACGCTCTGGCCCATGTTCGGCATCGCCAATCAAATGCTGGCGGCCATAGCGCTCACGCTCTGCACAGTGGTGCTGTTCCGCATGAAGCGGGAGCGTTACGCCTTCATCGCAGCGGCGCCGGCGGCCTGGCTCTATATCTGCACGCTGACGGCGGGCGCGGAGAAGATTTTCCATCCCGATCCGAAGATCGGCTTCCTCGCCCATGCGTCGCGCTATTCGGCCGCGGCGGCGGAGGGCAGACTGCTCGCGCCGGCCAAGACCGCCGCCGAGATGAGCCGCATCATCTTCAACGATTATGTGAATACGACGCTCTGCGCCATCTTCATCGCGCTCGTATTGTCGATGCTGTTCTTCGGCCTGCGGGCGATCGGCGAGGCGCGGCGCGCGACCAGCGTCACCACCAGGGAGACGAGCGATGAGCTGCACGATCTGCGGATTGCCCGCGCTTGATCTCGCCAAGCTCGGGCGGAAGCTGCGCGACGGCGCGCGGCTGATGATCGGGCAGGGGGATTATGAGGCCTATCTCGCGCATCGGCGCGCCAATCATCCGGACGAGCCGACGATGACGCACGAGGAGTTCTTCCTCGAGCGTCAGGCCAGCCGTTTCGGCGAAGGCGGCCGGCGCGCGATGCGCTGCTGCTAGAGTGTTTTTCGGTTCGGATCGAGTCGCGGAAAGATTTCAGCACTCGGCCCGGCCGAGCGCCCGAAAAGTGAGCAGCGCGGCGGCTTCCGAAGTGTTCAGCGCATAGGCCATATAGAGAAATCCGAGACGCGTGATCCGCGTCTCGCGGATTTTTTCGACCAGCTCCGCCGTCTCGACGGGCGCGAGCGAGGCGAACTCTTGCAGTATATCTTCCGCCGCATGGCGGAATCTCTCGCGCTCGCTGAGCGTAGCTCCATCCCAAAGTTTCGGATTGGACCCGAATTTCGCGAACAGCGATTTCGCGACGGTTTCGATCAGGTCGATCATGTGAGTTCTCTATGTGAACAGTGATTTTTGAACGCTGTTTCCACCCTCGGCACATTCTTGATTTTGTTCCAGCCTATTGCGGAGCCGCTGCGTCGCGAAGCTCGATAATCTACGCATTCGCGCGCGGGGAGGGGCGAGACGCGCAGCCCCGCCTCGGGGGCGCGCCTCACGTCTCGCGCGCCTTCACCTTTTCGCGCTTCTGCTCTAAGCTCGCGGCCATGTCCGCTGACGCCGATCTTTCCTTGGAGACGGGGCTCGCCGCGCTCGTCGATTGGTATGTGTCGATCGGCGTCGACATAGCGATCGACGAGACGCCGCATGACCGTTTCGCCGAGAGCGCCGCGCCGCCGCCGGCCCGCGCCGTCGCGCCTCCGTCCATAGTCGCGCCCACACCCGCGCCCGCGCGTCGGGCCGAGCCGCCGGCGCGGGAGACTCGCTCCCTGCGCTCCGCCGCTCCCGTCTCTACCGAGGAGGCCGCCCGCGCCGCCCGCGACGCTGCGGGCGCGGCGCGGACGATCGAGGAATTGCAGGAGCGGCTCGCGGGTTTCGACGGCTGCGCGCTGAAGGCGACGGCCGGGCATTTTCTCTTCTCGGCCGGCGCGCCCAGCGCGCCTCTCATGGTTCTGGATTTCTCGCCCGGCGAGGAGGAGGAGCGCGGCGGTGCGGCTTTCGTCGGGCCGGAGGCGCGGCTGCTCGACAATATGCTGCGCGCGATTCGGCGTGACCGCTCCAGCGCCTATCTCGCCTATGCGACCCCTTGGCGTCCGCCCGGCGCGCGCGAGCTCAGCCCCGTGGAGATTGCGGCGCTGCTGCCCTTCCTGCGCCGCCATGTGGAGCTGGCCGCCCCGCGCGCTCTGCTGATCCTCGGCGATTTCGCCGCCCGCGCCGCGCTCGGCTCGCCGGATGTCGCGCGCTATCGCAACGCTTGGTTCGATTATGATTGCGGCGTCGGGACTGTGCGCGCGCTGCTCGCGCCATCGCTCGCCAGCCTGCTCAGGACGCCGGCGATGAAGCGCCGCGCCTGGCGCGATCTGCGCGCGGTGGCGGCGGCGCTCGGCTGATTATTCCGCCGCTTCGCCCTTGTCGGCGCCGCCGAAACGGCCGGCGACATAATCCTCGACGATGCGGGTGAATTCTTCCGCTATGCCCTCGCCGCGCAAGGTCATCGCCTTCTTGCCGTCGATGAAGACCGGCGCCGTCGGCGCCTCGCCCGTGCCGGGAAGTGAAATGCCGATGTCGGCGTGCTTGGACTCGCCCGGCCCGTTGACGATGCAGCCCATCACCGCGACATTCAGCGTCTCGACGCCCGGATAATCCTGCCGCCAGACGGCCATTCGGTCGCGAATATGCGACTGAATATCGCGCGCCAGCTCCTGAAACACGGTGGAGGTGGTGCGGCCGCAGCCGGGGCAGGCGGCGACCAGCGGCACGAAGGTGCGAAAGCCCATCGTCTGCAAAATCTCTTGCGCGACGCGCACCTCATTGGCGCGGTCGCCGCCGGGCTCCGGCGTCAGCGACACGCGGATCGTGTCGCCAATGCCGTCCTGCAGCAGCACGCCCAGCGCCGCCGCCGAGGCGACGACGCCCTTGGAGCCCATGCCCGCCTCGGTGAGGCCGAGATGCAGCGCATAATCGCTGCGCAGCGCCAGCATGCGATAGACGGCGATGAGGTCCTGCACGGCGGAGACCTTGGCCGAGATGACGATCTTGTCGCGCGAGAGGCCGATCTCCTCGGCGCGCTCGGCGGAGATCAGCGCCGAGCGGGCCAGCGCCTCGCGCGTCACCGCGCGCATGTCGAGCGGCGCAGCGGAATTGGCGTTGATGTCCATCAAATGGGTCAGCAGCTCCTGGTCGAGCGAGCCCCAATTGGCGCCGATGCGCACAGCCTTGCCATGCTTGATGGCCAGCTCGACGATCGCGCCGAATTGCCGGTCCTTCTTCTCCTTGAAGCCGACATTGCCGGGATTGATGCGATATTTTTCGAGCGCCTCGCCGCAGGCCGGATGATCGGCGAGCAGCTTGTGGCCGATGTAGTGAAAATCGCCGATCAGCGGGACGTCGATATTCTTCTGCGCGAGACGATCGCGAATATGCGGCACGGCCGCGGCGGCCTCGTCGCGATCGACGGTGATGCGCACCAGCTCCGAGCCGGCGCGGACCAGCGCTTCGATCTGCGCGACCGTGGATTCGACATCCGCTGTGTCGGTGTTGGTCATGGACTGCACGACGATGGGCGCGCCGCCGCCGAGCGCCACCGCGCGCGGCCCGCTGCCGATCGTCACCGCCGCCGTCCTATGGCGCGGCGCCGGCTCGGCGGAGATGGGGTCGGGAAGGCGGGTCTCGATTTCGTCGGTCATCGTCGGTCTTGTCCCCTCGATGGGATTTGGCCCTTGGTGGGCCGGAACGCGTCTCGCGTCAAGCTGGCGGCAAAGCGATATGTCGGCAGCCGACTCCTCGTGGGAGCGGGAGCTTCCACCTCCCCCTGGAGGGGGGAGGTCGAGCGC
>NZ_LUUM01000211.1:0-1267 GCF_001644125.1 Methylosinus sp. R-45379 | reverse complement strand
CACGAAGAACAATATTCGATTTGGCCGGAGTACAAGGATATTCCGAAAGGCTGGCGGTCCGTCGGCAAGACGGGGCTCAAGGGCGAATGCCTCACCTACATCAAGGACGTGTGGACCGACATGCGTCCTCTCAGCCTGCGTAGGCAGATGGCGGAGGTCGGAGCAGGAAGAGCCTGAGCAGAGTGCGGACATGCCGCGGGCTTTGAAAAGGTTGCTCGCCGCACGTCTGCGAGTGCAGCTTCGCTGCAAGAAGAATTCTTCGTCCTCGAGCGGCTCATGATATGGCCGATCGCATAATCGTACCTCGATTTCGGGTTGGAACGATGTCGATCGCATTTTGCGTTGATCGTGTAGACCAGTTGTCTCCGGACGAGTTCGTCGAAGGCTACGTTCGTTTGCGACGGCCGGTCGTCATCTCGGGTGGACTGAAAAAATGCGTCGCGTTCGTGTCCTGGAATCTCGACTATCTTCGACGACGCGCTGGCGACCGGAATGTCGTTCTCAAGAAGTGGGGGCCTTCGGGAATCTGCCTTGACCATTCGAGGCTGCGCGATTATGTCGACGCTCTGGAAGCCTATGAATCGCGAGGGAATTCGGCGATTGCGCAACAGCCGGCCTATCTGCACGACGTGCCGCTGACGAGCATATTGCCGGACGCTGGCGCCGATCTTCGAGGATTTCCCGCAAATTTTTTCCCGCTATGGTACGGCGTGGAGTGGCCGACATTCGCCCAGCTCTTTCTTGGACCCTCGGGAAGCGTGACGCCGCTTCATTTCGACTGCCTCCTGACGCATAATTTGTTCTTCCAGGTGGCGGGCAGAAAGAAGTTCACGCTGCTTCCTCGCGAGCAGATCAAATATTGCTATCCCTATAATTGGCGGTGGTGCGAAATCGACGTCGAAAAGCCCGATTACAATCGGTATCCGCTCTATCGACTGGCGAATCCGACGGAGGTTGTCGTCGAGCCCGGCGACGTTCTGTACATGCCGCCGGGCACGCTCCATCACGTGCGCAGCCTCGATTGCGCTCTCTCGTTCAATGTGGACTGGCATACGAAGGACAGCGCTCTGCGCGGCGCGCTGTCCTTCCTGCGCGGCATGCCCACAAAGAACATCTACTACAACATGATCGTCGCATTCGGATTGTGGAGCGGCGCCTCCACGAAGCGATTGCTTCCGTACTATCGATCCTATCTGAATTACGTCTCTTGAACGAAGCCGTTCATCAAGCGCTTTGGCGAAAAGGGCACGGGGATGCGAAGATCATG
>NZ_LUUM01000210.1:0-1065 GCF_001644125.1 Methylosinus sp. R-45379 | reverse complement strand
CTGGGACGACGAAGTGCCGAATCACGGAGCCTCGCAAATGCGACGGTGCCGAGATGGCACCCTAGAAACCCGCATATCCCATTCAACCACTCAGTGAGACACGTCACTTCGAAACGCGCGTCCCGCGCGTCCTTCAGGCCGCTAAAGACGAGGGATAAGTTGGCAGCAACCTCAACTGAAACTGAGGAGTGTTGTTTGTCCGTGAGCCGCCAGTTATCGAACAAGCGATCATCGGTACCCGGGCTATTTGCTTCGCTGGCGCTCTCGACATCGAGTGGCTCCTTCGCGCGAATTAAGGTGACAATGCGATCAGTTTCAAATAGCGGCAGGGGCTCAAGAATTTCTCTACGCTGATAGGCTGCATCAGTCAGACAATGGACGAAAGTCTCCAATATCGACCCGCTAATTTCGTTCAGATAGCTGTCTTCCATGTCGAAAACGAAGTGCAGCGAAGTGTCATTGATACTTGTCGTCCATGCTAGAAAGTGAGTCCCTCGTGAAATCAGGCGCTGGATTCCGTCCGTTGGAGGTTCAATTTTCCAGAATTGATTGTTTGGGAAAAATCGCGGCGCATTTTTCCAAAAGTTCTCTAGCTCGCGATACCGCCAACTAGACCCCCAATGCGGATCAAGCCATATCATTGACGGAACGCGGGCTCCGCCTACCAGATAGGCGTTGGAGTCTCGGAATGCAGCGAACATGTCCGCGTTGCCCGAGAGACTGAGTGTCGTGAGGGGCGCATGCTCATCCAGATACTCGAAGAAGCGGTTAAGTTCCTCTGGCGACTCTAGAGCGTCAATCACTGTTATCAGGTCAACAATCCAGAAAACTCTGACGCCAGTCTTCGGAAAACCTATCGCCTGCGAGGCCGCAGCAATCTCAGAAAGAACCGCGATCACCGACACGTTGTCAGCCGTAGGGGCTTTGCCAGTCGCGCTTCGAAATTGAATGATTCTCCCATTGCCGAAATCGAGGCCCCACTCCTCTTCGGATGTGAATAGAGCACCACACGCTCGTTCCACCTCCGCAAGACGTGCAGCTTGCTGTCGGGTAATTGGGAGAAAG
>NZ_LUUM01000209.1:0-1088 GCF_001644125.1 Methylosinus sp. R-45379 | reverse complement strand
GTCGGGGCTACGAATACAGGAGGCGCCACGGTAGGATCAAATCTTCGTTCCTCCGGGACGTAGATTCTGAAGCATTTATAGCCTTCGATCGGTCTTACCGGGGTGAAGTTCCCGTCCCCTCCGGTTTGGAGCACGAGGAGACTCGCGCTGAGTATCGAATTGAGCAGTGGGATCATGATGCATTTCCCTTCCCGTAATGCGTCTAATTCAACACGGTCTGTTGGGCGGTGGGACCGACTCTATTGGCAATGGACTGGCGCCAATCACCGACCGTCGTCGTGGCAGTGATTCCGTTCGCTGTCATCGCCTGCGGTGACAATTGAACGATCTCTTCGAGGTTATCACTGTTACTAGCCTTGGCCAGGTTGGCGGAAGAATTCGGTCCAAACTGGTAATAGCCTCGCACGTCGGTAAAAGTCGGGTTCTCGACACCGTTCTCTTGCAGATAGGTGGCGCCGTTGTATTCGTATTGCGCCGCCCCCCAGGCTTGATTGGCGGGATCGTTTTTGCCGGCGAGGCTGGTGTCGATCCCGGCGTTCGGATTGTCCGCCGCCGCCTCATTGATCGTTTCCGTATAAGTCGCGTTGGTCATTTGAAACGCCCCTGAGACTGTGCCAGCGCCCTGGACGTTTCTGCAGCCCGATTCCATGACGCAAGTGGCTGCGAGCGACGCGCAGCTGACGCCGACGGTCGTCGCGGCGTTGCACGCCTGGCCGCCCCAGGATTGCGCGTTCATCGTTTGCAGTGGATCGCAGCCGCTGCAAGCGGTGTAGTCAATGTTGCCGCCGCCTCCGGAATTGTTCCCTCCCCCGGAGCCGACGTCGGTCGAGCCGGTCGGATAGGAGAATTGCGGCGCGCCCTTCTCCGCATACGTCGGATGAACCGTCTGTGGGAGCCCTTTTTCCGTAACCGGAACAGGATCGCCGGCAAAGGCAGGACCGGTGAACGGCAGCAGGAGAGCGACGGCGAGCCTCGTTACGTTTCGGCGGCGGGTTTCGCGGCGATAAGTAGGTCGAGTCAAAAATGAGAACATGGGACCTCCTCGTGTCGGAAGACGTCCCGAGCCGAACATGGAGGTGCGCGTATCT
>NZ_LUUM01000208.1:0-1142 GCF_001644125.1 Methylosinus sp. R-45379 | reverse complement strand
GCTCTGCGCCATGCGTATGAAAGGACGTGGCGCCGCGTCGACGGCGGCGCATACGGACACCGCCATAGGAAAGAAAACGCCGAGAGCAATCGTCGTTATTTTGCTGGACTCTCCGATTCCGAGCCAGAGTATGAAGAGGGGCAGCAGCGCTATCTTGGGAATGGGGTACAGAGAGGAGATCGCAGCGTCGCCGATTGCTCGGCACCAGGACCAGAGGCCCATCGCGAGGCCGACGCTCAGGCCGGCGAGGCTCCCGATCAACCAGCCCAATAGCAGACGAATCAGCGACTTGCCGATATGGATCGCCAAGTCCCCTTGCGCGAGCTCGTGATAGAGTGTCTCGATGACATCGACCGGCCCAGGCAGAAACAGCGGATCGATCCGCCCCGATGTCGATCCGACCTGCCACGCTCCGACGAGCACAGCGGCGAATGCCGGAGCGAACCACCGCTTCGGCGTGATCTCGAATCCGCCGCCGCGGAATCGCACCGTGCTCGGAGCTCCGATCGCAGATGGCGTATGGGCTTCAGACATCGGCTCGTTCCACGGACAGAAGCTCTCGGTCGGCGTTGCGCGCTTCCGATCGCAGCAAGTTCCAGATGTCGTGCTGCAGCGCCGACAATTCGCTCGCGACATCGGGGTGGCCGCGCTCGGCTTGCGGAATTCCGACGTCGATGATTTCGCGGACTCGGCCCGGCCGTCTCGAGAGCACGACGATCCGGTCGGAAAGCCGCACCGCTTCGTCGAGATTATGTGTGACGTAGAGGATCGAAACGCGGTCTCGCAGCCACAGGGCGAGGAACTCCTCCATCAGCAGTTCGCGCGTCTGCGCGTCCACGGCGGACAAAGGCTCGTCCATGAGAAGGAAGGCTGGACGAGCGGCCAGCGCCCTGGCGATGCCGACACGCTGTTTCATGCCGCCCGACAATTGCTTCGGATAGGCTTGCGCGAAGCCGCGTAGACCGGTTCGCTCCAACACTTCCTCGATGATCTCGGCCTGCTCCTTTCTCGATGGCAGTCGATCCTCCAGCGCCAACGCGACATTGCCGGCCACGGTTCGCCACGGCAGCAGCCCGGCGTCCTGAAAAACAAAGGTGAATGGATTGAGGCTCGCAGCCGACGGAACGCCGACGGTGAAAGCC
>NZ_LUUM01000207.1:0-1084 GCF_001644125.1 Methylosinus sp. R-45379 | reverse complement strand
GCAGAAGACATCGTACGACTCCGCCATAGCGATTCCGTGGCCGACGGGATCGCCTCCAAGAGCCTCGCTTTCGTCGATCAAAAAATCGAGCGGGATGGCAAGCCGCGTCATGAGGTCATGCAGGCGGAAGCGCAGCAGGTCGTCGCCCAGTTCGAACATCGCCTCCCGGTTGCGCTCGTACACGCTTACCTCGCGCCGGGCAGCACGGACCAGCCGCATCGTCAGTCGCCCGAAAGGGTCGCCGCGATCGTGGATTTCGACCAAGGAGCCGACAAGGTGCTGGAGCGAGGCAAGGACCTCCCGTCCGACCATCGCCGCGAACCGCGCGCGTCGCCGTTGCTCGGCCATGGCAGCCAGCCTTCCCGACAGAAACCCGCCGGCGGTCGCGAGCACGGCGCCCACTACCACGCTGAGCAGCGGCAGGTACGGCATCATACCGTCGAACCCCGCAAATCAATCACTGCATGAACCAGCCATGGCTAACGACGATCGACTGGCCGGTCAGGGCCTTGGTCGGGAAGGCGGCGAGGAACACGGCGGTCCGCGCGACATCGTCGACGGTGGTGAATTCGCCGTCGACGGTCTCTTTTAACATCACGTCGTGGATCACCGCATCCTCGCTGATCCCGAGCGCCTTCGCCTGGTCGGGGATCTGGTTCTCGACCAGCGGTGTACGGACGAAACCGGGGCAGATGACGTTGGCGCGCACGCCGTGCTCCGCACCTTCCTTTGCGACGACCTTGGCCAGGCCCACCAGCCCGTGCTTTGCGGCGACGTATGGTCCCTTCAACTTCGAGGCTTCTTTGGAATGAACCGATCCCATGTAGATCACGCTGCCGCCGCGCCCCTGTGCGTACATGTGGCGCAGGCAGGCGCGCGTCGTCAGGAACGCTCCGTCGAGATGGATGGCGAGCAGCTTCTTCCAGTCGTCGAAGGCGAACTGGTCGATCGGCGCGACGATCTGGATTCCGGCATTGGATACCAGCACATCGATACCGCCGAACTTCTCCACGACCGCCTCGACGCCGGCATCGACTTGCGCCTCGTCCGTGACGTCCATCGCGACGCCCATCGCACGCTCGCC
>NZ_LUUM01000206.1:0-1033 GCF_001644125.1 Methylosinus sp. R-45379 | reverse complement strand
CGCCCGCCTCACGCGCGCGCCGCCGCAGCTCGACATAGGCGCGCGCATCCTCGCCGTTCGTCTCCAGCCAGCGCAGCGCCGCAATGGCGCCCGCGAGACAATCGGCGAGATAGTCCCGCTCCATCGCGCGCGTCGGCGCGCGTTCCGCGCCGCGCATCACTCGCACGCACAGCTCCACCGCATGGATTCGCTCGGAGAGCGTCGTCTTACGCGCACTCATGAAGCCTCCCGTGTTTCATCGAAAGGCGAGAGCAGCGCCGCATCGGCCGCCGTCATCGTCAGGCGGTAGCATCCGCCCTCTGGACGATCGATACGGTCCCGCTCGAGCAGCCCTCGCCCGCGCAGCTGGCGCAGCGCGGCGCGCACCTGCGCCTCGCGCATCTCCGTCAGCTCGGCGATTTTCGCGCATGTCACATCGGCGCGGCCCTGCTCATCCGCGCAGCCGGCGAGAATGAGCAGCACGAAGCGCGACTGCGGCCCGCCGGCGATCTGCCCCACCGCCCAGAGAAGAGCATCCTCGCTCATTTGCGCGCCTTCGCCAGGACGAGCGCTCTCTCCTCATCGCGCATTCGCACCGCTCGCGCCTCGCCGAATTGCTTGACGTGATCTCGAAAGCGCAGCTCGTCGAGATAATGACAATAGGAGCAGCTATCGAGCGGTGCGTGCGGTCCGCCGACCGCCCGCGAGCGCCGCATCTCATATCGTCCGCAGACGCAGCGCACGACCCAGCGCGCATATTTGCCGCCCGTTCCGCGCTCGCACGCCAACCCGATGACGCGGAGCCGGCCGAAGCTGCGGCCCATGAAATTCGGCATGTCGGGAGGCAGGGGCCGCATCGCCGGAGGAGTATCCCACGTCTCGCGCGCCCGGCCGAGCTTGGGCTCGAAATTCACGCCGCGCCCATGCGTCGCCATCGCGGCCCCGCGATTGATCGGCGCGCTCGCCGCGAGCCGGTCGAATATGTCGCTCATCCTTCGCCGCCTTCCGCCTCATTCCCCCAAGCGTCCCACCCCGGCCGCGGCGCGCCGCGGCG
>NZ_LUUM01000205.1:0-1030 GCF_001644125.1 Methylosinus sp. R-45379 | reverse complement strand
CGCGCCGCGGCTTTTGGCGCGCGACTTTTCCCCGGCTTCGCGCGGGCGCCGCCTCCCTCCCGGGCCTCGACGTCGAGTGCGCGGGTGGCGAGCGCGACGACGCGCGGAATCGGCTTTTCGCCCTGCTCGTAGTAGGAGATCATCCGCCGGCCGATCCCGAGGGCTCGGGCGGCCGTGTCGAGCGTGTAGGCCCGGCGCTCGCGCCAGATCTTGAACTCGCCGGCCGACATTGTGGCGCCGGCCTGTTCCTGAGCGAGCCGCCAAAGCGTATCCGCGCTCATATCGATCTCGTCGGACCAGACGATATCGGTCCCGAGATCGCCGAGCCGAACCGACTTGAACAATTCTGGGGCTTGGCGAAGCGGCTGGTAGAGCTTGTAAGCTCCGATATGGTCCGAGACGTCGACTCTGCCCGACGCGCCATTGTTCCATTCGAGCCGCAGCGCCCACGGCCTGCGGCTATCGACCTTCACGGCCACGATGCGCGGCGGCGCCTTCCTCGGCATGTTCAACCCCGTTCGTTGAGCCGCGCCCATTCGATCGCGAGCGCGTCCCCGTTCCGCTGCGCCCACTCCAAGGCCTCCGCGATCTGCGCGGGCTTCGCTCGGCCGGCGATGACCTCAAGTCCGTCCAGCGCGATCAACACCTCGAAAGTGGTCGAGACAATGTGAAAATGCGGCGGGCTGTGATCGTCGGCATACATTCGAATATAAACCGAACCGAATTGTTTCAGTGTCGGCACGACGCAGCCTCGGAACGAGATGCAATAGTTGCACTAGGAAGCGTGGAAATCAAGGCGACGGGGTGGTGGACCAGGCTCCAAATTCCCACTTTCCAGGCGCCGGTTCTCCGAGCCATGGGGAGTCGAGCCAAAGTCTGCGGGGCCGGCGCGAGTTGTCCGCGAAAGACGCGACTGCGCGGCGTCCCCGCCGTCGCCGTCCCTCGGCGCGGAGCGCTGAAGCGCCGAGTCGGCCCCCGTCTCCCGCGAAGCTTTGCGGGAGACGGGGGCCTTTCCGTTCAGCCGAGCAGC
>NZ_LUUM01000204.1:0-1563 GCF_001644125.1 Methylosinus sp. R-45379 | reverse complement strand
AGTTGAATCGGATGAATCGGTTGTGATTCGTTATCGAGCACCGAATCGCTTGCGCGAGGTGCTCCATGTCCTCGAAGACCGCTTCTTCCACGACTTTCTCCCGTCCAAGAGCTGGGAGATCAGGGCCGTCGCCGCATTGGACTGAGCGCGAGGTAGACGAAACCGCTTTCAAAGATCCCCGTCTTGGTCGACGATGCGCTGAGGTTTTGAAACAGATCGGCGACGCCATCGGCGAGAGCATCCCGTATGCCTGCCAGGATTGGGCGAACACCAAAGCCGCCTATCGGTTTCTTTCTAACGCGCGGGTTGATGAGGGCGACATTCTCAGCGGCCACTTCGCCGCGACACGCGCCCGCTGCGATAAATTCGAAGGCCCGATCTTGTTGCTCCAGGACACCACGGAATTCTCGTTCCAACGCGCCAATGTGAGCGCCGTTGGCGTGACGAAGAGCGTCAACAGTGGGCGCGACAAGCAGGGGCGCATCCGCCATCACACGGTATGCGGAATGCTCATGCATTCGAGTTTAGCGGTGACTACCGAAGGGCTGCCGCTCGGCTTGGCGGCAGTGAAATTCTGGACGCGCAAGAAATTCAGGGGAACCAAGGCGCTGAAGAAGAAGGTGAACCCGACGCGTGTGCCGATCGAAAAGAAGGAGAGCGTTCGGTGGCTCGAGAATTTCCGGCAATCGATCGAGTTTCTCGGGCAGCCGGCGCGCTTCATCCATGTCGGAGACCGAGAGAGCGACATTTTCGAACTCTACTGCCTGACGCGCGATCTCGGCTCGCATTTCTTGGTGCGGACCTGCGTGGATCGGCTGGCGGGCGATGGCGACCACACCATCGCCGACGAAATGGACGCGACGAGGCTCAAGGGGCTGCATCGCATTGAAGTGCAGACGGCCGACGGCGAGATTGAGAAGATCGTTCTGGAAATCAGGTTTAAGCGCATCGTCGTTCAGCCGCCCATCGGCAAAAAGAAGCGATATCCTGCGCTCGATCTTACGGTCATCCACGCCATCGAACGCGATGCGCCCAAAGGCCGCCAGCCGATCGTCTGGAAGCTGATCACAGATCTGCCTGTGCGCGGGCGCGCCGAAGCGATCGAGAAGATCAACTGGTACGCGATGCGTTGGAAAATCGAGGTGTTTCACAAGGTCCTGAAGTCGGGCTGCCAGGCCGAAGCATCCAAATTGCGCACCGCAGAACGGCTCGCAAACTTGATGGCGGTCTTCTGTATCGTCAGTTGGCGCGTTCTCTGGATGACCATGTTGGCGCGGGCCGAGCCTGAGGCCCCGCCCTCGATCGCATTCACGGAGAAGGAGATCGCCTTGCTTGATCGACTCGTCAGCGATGCCGGCAATCGACGAGCCGAGCACGGGACGCTCAGCTTCTACCTCATAAAGCTCGCTCGATTGGGTGGCTATCTCGCGAGGGCCGGCGACTCGCCGCCGGGCAGCATTGTTATATGGCGCGGCCTCGCGCGCCTAACCGATATCGAGATAGGCGCGGAGGCAGCGCTGAGTGCATTTGTGGGTAATTGAAAGCCGGCGGCGGCCGCCTGGC
>NZ_LUUM01000203.1:0-1528 GCF_001644125.1 Methylosinus sp. R-45379 | reverse complement strand
CACGACGGCGACCAAGACCGACACGCCGATCAAGCTCATTCCGACCAGCGTGCAGATCGTGCCGCATCAGGTGCTGCTCGATCAGCAGGCCGTCGTGATCGACGACGCGATCAAGAATGTCAGCGGCGTCTTCTCCTCTCCCTATGTGGGCCTGCAGGGGGGCTGGAACATTCGCGGCTTTCTCGACTACGCCTATTACTTGGACGGCGTGCGGGTGAATCCCTTCACGGCGCTACCGCCGCGCGAGACCGTCGATGTGCAGCAGATCGAAATACTCAAAGGTCCGGCCTCGATTCTCTATGGCCGCATCCAGCCCGGCGGACTCGTCGAGGTCACGACCAAGCAGCCACAGGCGGAGCCGCATTACGAGCTGCAGCAATTGTTCGGCTCCTACGGCCGCTATCGCACGACGCTGAGCATGACCGGGCCGCTCGATGCGGAAAAGAACCTGCTCTATCGTCTCGACGCCTCCTATGAGAGCGCCGACGCGTTTCGCGAGGGCTTGCACGGCAATCACGTCTTCGTCGCGCCGAAGCTGAAGTGGTCGCCGACGCAGGACACCTCTGCCACCTTCTATCTGCAATATTACAGCGGTCGCGACCCGATCGACGGCGGCATTCCGGGGCTCTATAGCAAGCTCGTCCCGAAATCGTTCAATGTCGTGGCGCCTGTGCCGATCTCGCGCAATTTCGGGTCGCGCGACGCCGCTCTACTCACGCGCTATGATCTGCGTCTCGGATATCGCTTCGAGCATTCCTTCGACGCCAATTGGAAGCTGACGCACCGCTTCGATATGAACATACGCGATGTCCCCGAAAAATGGGTGGATGTCTACAATCCAAATCCCGCGGGCTGCTCGCTCGCCGGCTGCCGGGTGGACCGAGACGCTCTTTCGATTACTCCGAACACGGAGCAAAATTATTTTACAAGCCTCGACGTGAACGGGCATTTCGACACATTCGGCCTGTCTCACACTCTGCTGGTCGGCGCGGATGGCTATCACACGAAGAACGATGCGACCCTGACATTCAACTGGTCGAATGTTTCGCCGTCCGACCTGTTCAATCCGGCGAGTCCCGGCGACCTTCTCCCTTACACGGCCGCCGTCGACTCGTCCTTCCGGCAGGTGATCCGCGAGAGCTGGTACGGCGTCTATCTGCAGGATCAGATCGCGCTCCCTTACGATTTTCATCTGCTGGCCGGGTTCCGTTACGACTCGGCTCATAACTCGACCGACCGGACCAATCGCGTTCCCGTCTTCTCGACCAAATACACCGTGGTCGACGCCGATGCGGTGAAGCCGCGCGTCGGCTTGCTGTGGCAGCCGCTTCCGCAGCTCTCGCTCTATGGAAATTATGTCGAGGGGTTCGGCGCCTCCAGCGGAGTCAACGCCGACAATTCGGCCTTGCCGCCCGAAGAGGCGCGTCAATGGGAAGGCGGCGTAAAGCTCGATCTCTTCGATAGCCGGCTGAGCGCCACCGCTTCCTGGTTCGACATTCTGAAGACGAATGTGCGCACGCCCAGTCCC
>NZ_LUUM01000202.1:0-2223 GCF_001644125.1 Methylosinus sp. R-45379 | reverse complement strand
ATGGCGAACCGATCACCACGCCCAGCGCCAGACTTTTGCCGGTAAGGCATGGCGACGTTGCGGCAATGCTCAAGATTTCCTCGCTCGGCGAGGAGCACAATGCCAGCGCACTCCTGTCGTGGTGGGACGGCAACGGAGCGGCGCGCGTTCTGGCGCACGACGGCGAGGCGTTGCTGATGGAACGAGCCACGGGTTCGCGGTCGCTCGTCGATCTTGTCCGCAATGGCCGAGACGACGAGGCGACGCTGATCGTCTGCGACGTCGTTCGCAGATTGCACGGGCGCCGATCCACGAAGATGATCGGACTGTCGCCTCTCGTCGCCCGCTTCCGTTCCCTGTGGGACGCGGCAGAGAGATACGATGGAATATGGGCGGTCGCCGCCGGCGCCGCGAGAAGGCTCCTAGCGGAACCTCGCGACGTTGCCGTTCTTCATGGCGACGTCCATCACGGGAACATCCTCGATTTCGGGGCCCGCGGCTGGCTTGCAATAGATCCCAAGGGTCTTTCGGGAGAGCGGGGCTACGACTATGCGAACATCCTCTGCAATCCCGACGAGGCGACGTCGACCGCGCCGGGGCGGTTGGCGCGCCAAGCCACGTTGATCGCCCAAGCCTCCGGAATCGAATATCGGCGGCTCCTCGAATGGACGCTCGCCCATGCCGCGCTCTCCGCCGCCTGGTTCCTCGAGGACGGGGGGAGGCCGGAATGCCGGCTCGCAGTGGCCGAAGCCGCCGCCCGCGAACTCGAATCCATCTGACCCGTTCAAGACACGATCCGACTCGATTTATGCTCCAATTTCGGAGCGTCGACTCGATTTATGGGTTCAAATCCGTCACATAACATATTGATTTATTTTGATAGAGGATTGTGACGACTCGATTTATTGGTGAAATTCGACTCACGTTATGCTTCCAAAACGTCTTGGATCTATGACCGTGAACGCGCCCTCCCCGACCTCCGTTTCGCCAGAAATCGGAAATCGACAGTGCCGTATTCGATGATTTGACGGGCTGCCCGTCGCGAACGCGCGGCAGCGGCACGCATCCTAGACAATCGTCCAGACCTCACGCCCGATGTCGCGGAAGCGGCCGGCATGATCGATGGATCGCTTCGGATATCAGCGCCACCCCATCGCGATCGGCCTATACTGACGTGCGGTTGGCAGGTCCCGTGAGGACTTCCAATTACTCGGCAATACTGCTTATTTCCGGCTCGCCGCCCGTCGACCTCGAAGGCAAGGCGAATTTGGCTCCAAAAGCCGACTCATTTTATGAGGGCAATTCGAAGTTTCGACTCAGGATATGGGGTGAAATTGACTCGACTTATGCTTCCCAATGGAAAAGCAGAGACTAGTCTTTTCAATGTGTTGAGTGGTCACCGTGACTCATGATATGGGTAATTGCACATGGCCCGTGCTGGCCGTTTCAGAAATCCCGGCGGCGACCGTCGCTTGCATGGACGAAACGGCGTGGGCTACGGTTCAGCCCTCCGAAAGCGGCTAGGCCATGTTCGAAACCCATACCTACGACGATCCCCAAGTATTGCCGGCCGCTGCGCGTGAGCACTGGGAATTCATGGAAACGAACTCGGCCGCCGCTGTCATGCAGGCGGTTTGCCCGGACGAATGGAAGGACATAGTCGATGTCCTTTCGACATATCGGCTGGTTCCAGAATTCTGGCTGAAGGCGGGCGGCAACCGAGGGGACATCGCCGCGCAGATCGACCGTCTGTTTTCGGCGCGGGGCTGGAAAGAGACCCGCCTCGACCTCGAAACCACGGGCATTCTCTACGACAAGAACAGCAGGGTCATAGGGACGCTGCCGCCGGTGCGGCAGGAAGGCTACCTTGTCGACAACTTCAAGGGCCGCGTCGCCCTCGACGTGGAGTGGAACGCGAAGGACGGCAATCTCGACCGGGATCTGGCGTCCTATCGGTCATGGTATGAGGCCGGCGTGATTTCCGCTGCGGTCGTCATCACGAAAGACCGCCCGCGCTTGCTGAGCTTGGCGCGTCGGATTTGGGGAGAATACGAGGCGACGCTTCCCGAGGAAGAAAGGACCAACAAGCTTCCCATCGATCTGTCGACGTCCACGGTAACGGCATTCGACAAGGCGCAAATGCGCGTGCGGCGCGGCGTCATGGGAACATGTCCAGTCCTCATCGTCGCGGCGACCGAGAATACGTGGGACGGAAATCCTTACCGTTAGAGCGCGTTCCGATCG